>JAKQFH010000010.1 GCA_029556265.1 Chloroflexota bacterium
ATTAAAAAGTAAAACGCGCGTGGCGCCAAGGAGATTTTAATGGATTGGCAGAATAAAGTTGTTTTGGTTACCGGCGGCACCGGTTCTTTTGGAAAGAAATTTATCCGCCTGATGCTGGACGAGTATCACCCGTCAAAGATCATCGTTTTCAGCAGGGATGAGTTGAAACAGCACGAAATGCGCACCACCGGCGACTTTGATCACCCCACGATCCGCTATTTCATTGGCGACGTGCGCGACCGCGAGCGCCTCTCGCGCGCCTTTTATGGCGTGGATATCGTGGTGCATACCGCCGCGCTCAAGCAGGTGCCTGCCTGTGAGTACAACCCGATGGAAGCTATCAAGACCAATATCCTGGGTTCCAGCAATGTGATCGAAGCAGCAATCGAGAATGGTGTCAGCAAAGTGATGGCGCTTTCCACCGACAAAGCCGTCAACCCGGTCAACCTTTATGGAGCTACCAAGCTGGCAGCCGAGAAGTTGATGGTCCAGAGCAACGCCTATGCCGGCGGACGTAACACGCGCATTTCCTGCACACGCTATGGCAACGTGGTTGGCTCGCGCGGTTCGGTCGTCCCCCTGTTTCTCAAACAGCGCCCCACTGGCGTCCTGACGATCACCGATGACCGCATGACCCGTTTTTGGATCTCCCTGGAGCAAGGCGCGCGCTTTGTGATCCGCTGTATCGAGCAGATGCAGGGCGGTGAACTCTTTGTGCCGAAGATTCCCAGCATGAAAATGATAGATCTCGCCAAGGCAATGGCTCCCGAAGCGGAAATTCGCATCATTGGCATTCGCCCGGGTGAGAAATTGCACGAATCGCTGATCTCCGAAGATGAAGCCCGCACCACCGTGGAATTGGATGACATGTTTGTGATTCAGCCGGCTGGCGAACCGCTCTGGTTTGGTCACGCCTGGGCTCAGAAAGGTCGTGCCCTTCCCGAAGGCTTCACCTATACCAGCGCTAATAACACCGAGTGGCTGGATGTGGATGGCATTAACGCCATCATCAAACCGATCGAAGCAGAACTGGCAGCGGAAGTGAAGAAATAATGACCCGCCTTCTTGTCACCGGCGCCAGCGGTATGCTGGGCGCAAACCTTGCCCTCCTTGCCCAGGATATGGGCTATGAGGTTTTGGGCTGGACGAACTCCCGTCCCCTGGTTGACGCGCCTTTTGCGACCCGCACGGTGGATTTTAACAATCAGCAGAGCCTGGCGCGGGCTTTCGAAGCCGCCCAGCCAGACGAGCTGATCAACTGCGCCGCACAGGCAAACGTGGACGCAGCCGAAAAACAGCCTGAGGTGGCTTATCGCATCAACTCCGAAGCCGCCGGGGAACTGGCAAAGCTGGCTCGGGCAGCCAGCGTGCCCATGATCCATATTTCAACGGATGCTGTGTTTGATGGAACGCAGGGCAATTACAAAGAAACCGACATCCCCAACCCCCTCAATACTTATGCCAAAAGCAAGCTGGCAGGCGAGCATGCCGTGGCACAAGCCAACCCCGAGGCTGCCATTGCCCGCGTGGTCTTCTACGGCTGGTCTCTGACGGGCACGCGCAGCCTTGCCGAATTTTTCTACAACAACCTCACAGCCGGCAAGCCTATGAATGGCTTCACCGATATGTTTTTCTCGCCGCTGTATGTGGGGCACCTGGCAGAAGCGCTTTTGGAAATGCTTCAAAAACGCCTGAGCGGCATTTATCATGTTTATTCACCTGAAAGCCTGAGCAAGTATGATTTTGGCGTGCGCCTGGCGCACGAATTTGGATTGGATGCAAACCTGATCCGTCCGATTTCCG
>JAKQFH010000015.1 GCA_029556265.1 Chloroflexota bacterium
ACGGTGTGGCAGTCTGCTTGTACGCCCTTTTTTCGTTCCGCTTTCCACCTATCTACTATTCTCCGGTTACTAGCAGACAGCCACGTCGCTACGCTCTTCGCGGTGACGAGAAACGCGATTTACTTCGCAAGCTCAGGATGACAATAATCTGGATAACAGGCACAAAGTTGAAAGGCGTCCTGCCATTCTCAAGACAACCGAATCCAACAAAAAAGCGGAGCCGCGCGCGGCTCCGCTTTCTCACATCCTGAAACACATTATCCCTTGGCGGGCATACTGCGGCTGGCAAGCACATTGATGCCCGTGCCCAACACGTTTTCCAGCACAACCGATTTCATCACCACGGGCGCCTCAAGCTCCACCTTGCGAATCTCCGCCAATACCTGCGGAATCATCGGCTTTGGCACCGGGCGTTCAGTATAAACCGGCAGTAGCGGGTGGAAACCATTGCGGATTTTCACCGTGGTTGCCACCATGCGGCGGGGGTCCGAAGTTTCGGCATTGGCGTAATCCAGCCCCTTCTTGCAGGAATTGCCGGTCACTCCCAATACTTCCCCGTTTTCCATCAGTACAGTCAAACTGCAGCCCTGCGGACAGGCGGTGCAAATGAAATTAACTTCTTCAGCCATTTTTCCTCCTAACGCGGGTTGATATCAATGGTAAGCTTGCTGGCTTTGGCAACGTCCGCGTAGTTCTTGGTCTTCAGGACGACGGTCACCATCTCGCCCGGGCGGACGTATCGTTCCGCTTTGCGGGTAATCAGGTTCTCGCCATCGTGGACTTCCACCCACACCGGTTGTTCAATCGGGCGGGTTACGCGCATCTGCAGGCGAACATCTTCCTGTTCCAACGTGCTTTTATCCAGCTTATGGGGTACAACATAACGCACATTCTTTCCGGCGACAAGCGGCGTGTAGCGGGCTTCGGCGTTGCGCAGCGCGATGGCGTACTTTGCCGCGCTCTTCCCGGCCGAGAAACCAGCCTCAGAAACCCAGTCCACCAGGTCATAAACGTGCACCACGTTGCCTGCGGCAAAAATGCCGGGTACATTGGTCTGGAAAGTCTCATCCACGTACGGCCCGCTGGTGATTGGGTCGAGCTTGACGCCAGCCCTGCGGGAGAGTTCGTTCTCCGGGATGAGGCCCACGGAGAGCAGAAGGGTATCACAGGGGATGACTTCTTCAGTGCCCGGGACGAAGTTCCACTTCTCATCTACCTGCACAGCTTCAATCGCTTCCACGCGATTCTTGCCCATAATGCGCTTGATGGTGTGGTTCAGCTGCAAAGGAATGTCATAGTCCTGCAGGCATTGCACCAGGTTGCGGCTCAAACCAGAGAGGTAATTCTGGATTTCCAACACGCGTTCCACATGCGCGCCTTCAAAGGTCAGGCGGCGCGCCATAATCATGCCGATATCGCCCGAACCAAGGATGACGACCTCTTTGCCGGGCATATAGCCTTCCACGTTCACCCAGCGCTGGGCAGTGCCAGCGGTATAGATGCCGTTCGGGCGCATGCCTGGGATGCGAATTTGGGCGCGGGTGCGTTCGCGGCAGCCCATCGCCAGCACGATCGCGCGGGCTTCAATTTCAACATAGCCGTGTTCTTTGCTGGAAAGGAACAGATGGCGCTGGGGCGTGATATCCATCACCATCGTGTTCAGCAGCACTTCCACGTGCAGGCTCAGCATTTCCTCAATGAAGTGCTGGGCGTATCCGGGACCAGGCAGGTCTTCTTTCAAGAGCTCCAGACCAAAACCATTGTGGATGCACTGCAGCAGAATGCCGCCCAGCTCGGTATCGCGTTCAATGATTAACACATCATCCGCGCCGGCTTTCTTGGCTTCAATCGCCGCCGCAACGCCGCCTGGGCCGCTGCCAACCACAACAACATCATAGATTTGTTTCGCTAACATCTCAGCCCTCCACCTGTTTTGTCTGTCGGAATAAGTATTCGGAACCGGTGCCGCGCTTGGTCACTTCCAGCGGAGAGATGCCGAGTTCGCGGGAAAGGATGGTCACCACGCGGGTCATGTCAAAACCGCCCTGGCAGCGGCCTGTGCCCAGCCAGGTGCGCCGTTTGATGGCGTCATACGTTTGCGCGGGGATTGGCGCGTGAATTTCAGCGATGATTTCGCCCTCGGTGATGTTCTCGCAGCGGCAGATGACCTGCCCAAAACGCGGGTCCATCTCCACCAGCAGCTGGCGGTCTTTATGCGACATATTGCGGAAGCGCGGCCTGCCAGGTCGGATGGGGTCCCAATCCTTTTTGACCACAAAGTTCTCGCCGGCGTCGCGCAGCATATCCACCACTTCTTCGGCGATAGCAGGCGCGGAGGTCAAGCCGGGCGATTCGATGCCGCCCAGGTTCACCAGGCCCTGCACTTCTTCCGGAATTTCGATGATGTAGTCATTGTTGTAAACCACGCCGGGCGTCTTGCAGGGACCGTTGCCCATCGGGCGCAGGCCCACAAAGTTCGCGATGGAATAGCGCAGGTTCAAGGAGGGAACCAATTTGAGCGCGCCAGCCGCCACTTCCTCCAGCCCCTCTTTGGTGGTAGAGGTATCTTCTTTATCCTCGATAATCGTGCCGTTTGGGCCAGCGATGGTGTTTTCATGCAGTGTGGTGGTCACCAAAATGCCTTTACCCTTGGCTGAAGGCACCGGGAAGAGCACGTTATCAATGGAAACATCGGCTCGGTCAAAGATGTAATACTCGCCCTTGCGCGGCTTGATGATGAATTCCGGACGAACGCCGGCTTTATGCATCACCTCATCAGAATAGATGCCCGCGGAGTTGATGACCCAACGTCCGAGGAAATCCCCGCGGTTGGTGCGCACGCCGATGATGCGTTTTCCTTCCATAATAAAGTCCTGGAAGGCGGTGTTGAGCAGCACTTTCGCGCCGTTCATCACGGCGTTTTCACCAGCCGCCACCGTAATCTGGAACGGGTCGCAGATGCCGCCGGTGGAAGCCCACAGCGCGCCGCTGGTTTCCGGGTTGATGTTCTTCTCGCGCGCGCGCATCTCTGGGCCGTCAATCATTATCATCCCAGGCACGCCGTTCTTTTTGCCCTGGTCCATCAGTTTGTGCACCAGCGGAAGCTCATCGTCTCCGATCGCGACCACATAGTCGCCGCGGCGTTCGAAGGCGAAATTGAGCTCGCCAGCCAGCGTGTCCCACATGGCGTTGCCTTTCACGTTCATGCGGGCTTTCAGGGAGCCGGGCAGCGGGTCGTATCCAGCATGGACGATAGCGGTATTGGCGCTTGAGCAGCCCATGCCCACGTCGGCTTCCTTTTCAATGAGCAGCACCTTCCCTTCGTACCGGGAAAGCCAGCGGGCGATCATGCATCCAACCACACCCCCGCCGATGATAATGTAATCATATTTTTCCTGCACGCTTACCTCCAATCAAATTTTTTCAGAAAACAGCCAATCTTTATAACAAGCAGCCATCAAACGCTCAAAAGAACGCTTCCAGCAACAATGATGCACGGATGGTAAAGAACAGGTACTCAAGTAGAATGCTTAATCGCCCAAGGCAGCGCAAGGCACAGGGCATAAACCAAATGTGGAGAGCGCGAATGGTAAGAGCAATGGATGAAAAGCTTATTTGTATCCCGTCGTTCTACCATTTTTTCGTATTATCCCGAGATCTCGCTTTTAAATTTGATGAGTTCCGCTGATTATATCAGCATATTCCGAATCTGCCGGAAATTTGACATTAATTAGCCCATCTCCACTATAATTATCGCGTTTCATTATACCAAAGCGTATTCAAACGTCACGCGCCGCCTGCTTCTGAGACACAACTGAGGACCCTCATGAAAAAACGCACGCCGCGAATCCTCCTTTTCATCATCGCCGGGCTGATTTTGCTGCCGATTGACCTCTACGTGGTAATGCGCGTCGCGGACCGCTCCTACGGCACGCTGTCCAGCGCTGGTCAGCGGCGCCGCTACCTGCTGCATGTCCCCCAAGATGCCGACCTCTCCCAACCTATCCCCCTGGTCATCACCCTGCACGGGTTCGCGCAGTGGCCTGCCAACCAGGCAACTGTCAGCCAGTGGAACGCCCTGGCGGACGCCGAAGGCTTTATCGTGGTCTATCCCGCGGGCACAGGCTTCCCCAAGCGTTGGGATGCCGCGAGCCCCCCACCCAACAATGCTGATATCCAATTTCTTTCTGACTTGATTGATGAGCTGGAGAGCAAGTTTCCCATCGACCCGGAAAGAATCTATCTAAACGGCCTCTCGAATGGCGGGGGCATGTCAGTCGCGTTCTCCTGCGCGTTCCCAGAGCGCGTGGCAGCCTTCGGCTCGGTTGCCGGGGCATACGTGACGCCTTGGGAGAATTGCCAGCAGTCCCGGGCAGTTCCAGCGCTCATCTTCCACGGTGACGCGGACCCCATTGTGCCTTTCACTGGTGGGCAAGGTGGACCCAATAATATTGTCCTCCCGGATATCAAAACCTGGGTCAGCCAATTGGCCGCGCGCAGCGGCTGCTCTGGCGCGACTACCACAATCCCGACCGCGCCGGGAGTAAAAGGAGACCGCTTTGAAGACTGTGCAGCGGACCTGGATTATTACGTCATCGCGGGCGGCGGGCACACCTGGCCGGGTGGGAACCCGTTGCCAGAATGGATAACCGGAAAAACCTTGGATTTAATCGATGCCAGCGCCGTGATGTGGGAATTCTTCCAGACCCATGCCCTGAGCACCAAGTAGCCAGGGAATCTGGCTGGTTTTCGAAAAGAAGAAGCAAATTTTGGTATAAAATATTTACAAACTATATGAAATGTGTATAACCCCTTTGACTCTGCCTAATCAATATGCTATAGTAGAGGTAATTCGGATTACTCCAGCCGCCCACTTGTGGGTGAAGTTCAATTACTGGAAGTTGTGTTGTGGATCGCAATGTCAGGAGGAATGCGGGCAGGACCAGCTTGGTAAGAAAATAGGCCGCTTTTTTACATCTCGGCCGCGTGGAGTTGACTCTCACCTCATTATCTCCACACAGATTGATCCACATCCTAACAACTTCGTTTGAGTAATTTGGAGTAAATATTGTATGAAAGGAGGAACCAGGAACAAGACCAAACCTTTGTAGACCGTTCAACCCCTAACTTTTACGATCATTTAAACATATTCAAAAGGAGATTTTGTAAAGATGGAAAATAGAACGTTCAAAGAGTTTATCGGTGAGGTTTTTGGTACGTTTATCCTCATCCTGCTTGGTGACGGTGTCGTTGCCAATGTCGGTCTGGCTCCCCGTGTTGCAGGCACCGCCTACAACTGGAACACCATCACCATCGGCTGGGCCTTCGCGGTCATTATCGCCGTGTACGTGTCCGCTGGCGTCTCCGGCGCTCACCTGAATCCTGCTGTGACCCTCGGTCTGGCAGTTCGCCGCGGTTTCCCGTGGAAGAAGGTCCTCCCCTATATCGCTGCTCAGATGATCGGCGCTTTCCTCGGCGCTGCCGCTGTGTATCTTGTGTACCGCGACGGCCTCGTGGCTGCCGGCATGCCCAACGTGTGGTCAACCGGTCCTGGTGCTGTTTACGAT
>JAKQFH010000016.1 GCA_029556265.1 Chloroflexota bacterium
ACGGTGTGCTTGAAGTAGCGCCGAATGAGGTTGGCATACACGATGACCGCTCGGTCAGGCCGGCGGTTATTGACGCCACCCGGGGTGTAGTCATCGCTGCGGCGGGGCTTGCCCAAGGCGGTGTAATTGGAGACCATCGAGTCCACCGCCCCGCTTGTAACACCCCAAAACAGGCGGGGTTCGCCCAAGCGCGTGATATCCGCTGCCGAGTTCACCTCCGGCTGGGCAATGATGCCCACTCGGTAGCCGGCTACCATTAGCTGCTTGCCAATGAGCGCAGCGCCAGAATAGGGGCTATCAATATACGTATCGCCGCTCACCAGGATCACATCCAGCGGGTCCCAGCCCAGGGCAGCGACTTCTTGAGAAGTTGTAGGGATAAACATGCCTTAATCTTACTCGAAATGGCTGGAGAAATTTTCCGAACTTTTTATGCGGAGCTTCTGAAAGCATTCGGCGCAGCCCAGCAGCTGCGCCGAATTCATGACAAATCTTTATGAGTTATTCTTCTGGGGGATAGACGCAAATAACCTTGCCATCGGGGAAAACATACCCAGCGCCATCCTGAAACCCAATCAGGGCAAATCTATCGAGCGCTTGTTCATGTGCTTGGTAAAGCTCAAGCGCTTTTGCGCGGGAAGCATGCTGGGAGGCCCAAAAACGGTCATAAAACCACTGTTTCCAGTATCGACCACGGCGGCAACTGATGACATTTCCCAGTTCCTCATAGAGCTCTGGGTTCAGCTCACCACTATCAAAGTAACGAAATAGCGCTGGAACCGCATCCTCCGAAATGGTCATCCCTGCCAAGTAAGCAGCGTCAAGTGGATGACCAGCCATGGCATGCTCCAAATTTTGGCGTGCAATCGTGGCGTCCACATTCACGAAGGTAAGCGTCAGGCTGAAAGCCAGCAAGCCCAGCAGCAAACTCAGCGCCATGTGCTTGAGCCCGCGGGTAGCCTCCAGGAGGATGGAGACTACGAGCGCCAAACCAACAAAGATCATGAAAATATGCGCGACCAGGCGGTCACGC
>JAKQFH010000023.1 GCA_029556265.1 Chloroflexota bacterium
ACGAAGCGGAACGGCTATGCGACCGGGTTGGGATCTTTAAGCAGAGCCTGCTGGCGGTGGACACGCCCGAAGCCCTGCGGCAGCGCTTGTATGGGCGCAAAGTTGTCTTTCATCTGGCTGCCCTGAACCCTGAATGGGTCAATCTGGTCGCGGCGCAGCCGGGCGTGAAAGCTGCCGAGGGGGTGGAGAACAAGCTGGTGGTGAGCCTGAACGAACCTGAAAAGGAGAACCCCGCCATTGTGCGCGCCTTGGTGCAAGCCGGCGCGGACATCCACTTTATCGGCGAGCTGCGGCACTCTCTGGAACAGGTCTACCTTGAAATGCTTCATTCCGATACGGAAGGGAGATAACCATGAAACACATTCGCACAATTATCAATAAAGAGTGGGCGGAAGTCTTTAAGAATCGCACGGTGCTCTACACGACTATGCTGCTGCCGCTCGTCTTTGCAATTCTTCCGCTCATCATGCTGAAATCCACCGCGGGTTCAATCCCCGACATGGGGGACTTAGCCACTACCGGTCTTCCGGAAGGCTTCCTGAAAACCTGCCAGGGCTTGAGCGGCAGCGACTGTCTGCAAGCATATCTGGTGAGCGAGTTTTTGTTCCTGTTCATGGTGATGCCTGTGATCATCCCGATCAACATCGCCGCTTACAGCATTGTGGGTGAAAAAACAACGCGCAGCCTCGAGCCGCTGCTGGCGACCCCCATCACGACAGTGGAACTCCTGGCAGGGAAGTGTTTCGCGGCGGTAATCCCGGCGATTGGAGCAACCTACCTCTCCGTGGGCATTTTCAATCTGGGTTTGCGCCTGCTGAACATCAGCCCCGGAGTGATTGCTTTTGTCAACAGCCCTGTCTGGCTTCTGGCCAATTTTGTGTTGGGGCCGCTGATGGCGCTCATATCCGCGCTATTTGCTCTGTATACTTCCTCCCGCGTCACGGACCCGCGCGTGGCGGAACAGATTTCTTCGGTTGTGATTGTGCCCGTGATGGGCGTGATGCTGGCGCAAATGGCCGGAATTGTGACACTGAACCTGTTGATGATGCTGATATCCATCGTGGTGGTGGCCGGGCTTGCTTTTGCGATGCTTCATCTTGGCAATGCGGTGTTTGAGCGGGAAAACATCCTGACCCGCTGGAAATGAGGTAAGTTGATGAAATACAGGAAAGCTTTTGGTATTTTGTTGGTTTTGTGTGGGCTGCTGCTCTTGCCCGCGGCTTCGGCGGCTGCGCAAACGGAACAGCCTTACCGCGTCAGTCTACGGCGGGATTTTGGCTACGGCGCCGGGATGGACATACAGGGAAACATGACCCTCAGCCTGAAAGGGGATGAGAGCACAGTTCGAAAGGTGACCTTTTTAATGGACGGCGAGACGCTGGTCAGCTTGGAGAACCAACCTTTCACCTTCTCTTTCAGCACTGACGATTACGATTCCGGCGTGCATCAACTTAGCGCGCGCGTGGAAAGCACCGATGGAAAAACGTTTACAACTGACGCGCTCACTAATAATTTTTTATCTAAGGAAGCGGCAAATAAAAGCATGGTCGGGATTTTTATTCCTCTGATTGGCTTGATAGCTGGCGTGGCTGTTCTTTCCTTCTTGCTGCAAACCCTGATGAATCGCAAAAAAACCAGCTCTGGTGCGCTCTCATACAACGGCTTTTACGGTGGAACGGTTTGCCCCAAATGTTCGCGTCCTTTCGCGCGCTCCCTGTTAGGGATGAATATGGTGGTCGGAAGGTTGGAGCGCTGCCCACACTGCGGAAAATGGGTGATGACGCGCCGCGCCAGCCTGGCCG
>JAKQFH010000088.1 GCA_029556265.1 Chloroflexota bacterium
TCCCAGCTTGCGCCGCCGTCGCGCGTGCGGAAGAGCCCAAACTCTCCCAGCAGCCACCAGTGCTGCGCGTCCGCGAAAACAAAATGGTTAGCGGAAGGCAGAGCTCCGCTCAGGAAGGTCCAGGTCTCACCGCCATCAACGGATTGGTAGAACCAGGTCTGCGGACTTCCGGTCGGCAAATATACACGCAGCGGCAGGATGGCCTCCGTAGAGCTGAAGAATGCTGGCGGAAAACTTTCGAACATCGCGCCAATATCACCATCCGGCATAGAAACATCTACCAGAAACCAAAACTCACCGCTATTAGTACTCCGGTATAAAAATACGAAGTCATTAATCGGCACACTTCCGCTAACCCATCCTTTATTAAGGACCGGAAACACAAAGCCGGTCTTTTGACCGCCTGCAGGAAGGGATGGATCTGCGCCTCCGGCTTCGTGGCTGAAGCGCAGTTCCCAGGTAGCGCCGCTGTCAGCGGTCTGATACAGGGCGATGTATTCTGAGCCAGCCCCTGCTCCCAGGCGGCTGAGTAAAAAGCCGTTTTGGCCGTCCAAAAACTGCGGATCGCCCGCGGGAAAATCAAGCACAGTGGTAGTCCAGGTCGCGCCCGCGTTGGGGCTGTGCAATAGCATTGAGCTTTCAAAAGTGGGGACGCTGAGCCAGGCGGTGCTCCCGTCAAGATAAAAGCTGTAAAAACCGCCGCTCGCGCCGGCCAACGCGGCTGCCGGGCTCACATCCGCCCACGAAAGACCGCCGTCCGCGCTGTGGTAAAGCGCTGTTTGATTCCAATTGGATGCCCAGCCCTGTCCGTTCGCGAAAATGCGAAGGGAATAGAGTGGAATGCCAGCCGCCGCGGCTGATGGCGGCACTTCAGGCGTTAACGGCGCAGGCGGTGTTGCCAGCACGGGCGCTGCCGGGTACACAGTAGCGGCCTGGTGCGCCTCCGCCCCGGCAGGGTAAGCAGAAGGCGCTGCAGCGGCAGGATTTTCTGTGGGCGCCGCTGGCGTGCAAGCATTCAGGAGGAGAGCCGGCATCAGGAGAATAAGAAGAGAAAACGGGATATTTTTCATCGCGCGCTCCTTGGTTGGATTCTACCACCGCGCGATGGGTTAAAAGGCGCGTCAGATGCGCTTAAAACAGAAATGCCCTCGGCGCGATTCGAACGCGCAACCTACTGCTCCGCAAGCAGGTGCTCTATCCATTAAGCTACGAGGGCAAATTGCCTTGAGGGGAGAGATTTTATACCTAAATTCGGAATGGGTCAAGGGATTTTCATAGCTGAACTTATCGCGAGTCGGCGCCAACAGGCAGGCCGCGCGGTGATTAGATAAAAAATCGCTGCGCTAACAGCTCTGTTTCGCGGCTGTGCACATGCCTCCCAATCCTACCCCCAAAAAACCCACCACGATAAACAAAAGCTACACTTGAATTGGAATATTTTTGAAGAATATCCCCGCGCGTTGAGAAACGCTCCCATTACCCACATCTTCTTATACAAGCTGGGAACAAATCCTCCTGAAAACAATAATGTTTCACGTGAAACATCGCCGGCGTGAATTATTGTTTCACGTGAAACTTTATGGAACGTAAATCTGTCTTTTCTCGCCGCCTTTTTCTTTTTCCCCGCTCAAAAACGCCAGGGTATGGCCTGTAAAATCGTCGATAACGATGTCAAAGCGGCTGTCCGGGCTGTAATCGGCAACGCGGATGACCCTCAGGCAGTTCTTGAGGGCTTCCGCGCCGGGCAGCCATTCCAGAACGTGATTGGGCGTCGCTTCAAAAAACTGCGTGTTAAACGTGTCGCGGTTCAGGTTGACGGCCAGCGGGTAAATTTGGCCTTCCAGCAGGTCCTGGAAGAAGTGAGTGCCGAGTGAGGGTTCATCCGGGATGCCGGCTTTGCCGCCGGTAAGCTCTACGATAGCCCGGGTGTTGTAGATATCAGAGTAATCCACGTGCACGCCCAGGTCCGGGTTGGAGGTTCCCCAGCGGCCTGGCCCCACGCAAATATAGTTCTCGTTGTGCAGCGCGGCGTTGATTTTCCCGATGGCGCGTTCCAGTTGGTTGCGCTCATCCTGCGTGGCCAGCGCGAAGTAGGCCGAAGGATTGACATAGAGAACATAACGGATGTCTTCAATCATCCCGCCCGCCACCACGCTGATCCCGGTGAAGACCTTGTCTGACTCGGTCACGCGTTGCGGGAGCTCGTAGCTGCCTTCTTTGATTGTCCCGAGCGGACGGCACTGTATCAGAGTGATTTGCACGGATGCTTTTCCATTGCTTTCAGACACGCGCGCTGTAAATTCAATATCTACTGGCGTGTGGTACTCTGTTTCCAGCGTGGATAGCAGTTCGCGCATCAAGGGCGCGAAATCCGTCCGGCGCAGCAGTTCGTCGAAGGTCAGAACAAGATTCTCGGGCTTTCCCTCAATTAAGTTGCTGCGCAGCGTCTGAAAATACCCGTCGCTATCCAATTGAGCCAGGTAACGCAGCTGTGGAATTCTTTGATTAAGCACATCCCGGACCGATATTGTCGTAAATTTATTCTGCTTAAGGTCAAGCAGGTCAATAAACTGCTGAGAATAGCGGCGAATCGATTGCGTGGACGATGAGGGCATCAACGAAGGGTGACTGAGAGCGACCAGGCGCGGGTAATCGTTTCCAACCCGGTCCACTGCGCGGGTGCCCAAACCCCAGACCAGGCGCACAAAGCCCTGTTCTGTGCGAATTTGAGGAGACCAGCGGAATTGATTTTGGCTGTATGCTACGCCGGCGAGCTGTGGGAAGTAGTAATCCCCCTGCCGCTGCCCTTCCACAACCTGAATAAGCAGCGCCATGCGTTCATCGTAATCCAGTAAACCGCGGCTTTTTCGATAAAGCAGCGCCGGCGGGTTGAGCGTGGAGGCATAGATGTGGGCGATAGCCTGCTGCAGCGCGCGCAGATTCTCCTCAGGGTCTCCTTGGTTAGGCAGGAAGATGCTTTCATACTTCCCCGCGAAAGCGGTGCCAAAATTGTCTTCCAGCAGGCTGGAAGAGCGCACAATCAGCGGGCGTTTGCCGGCCATGCTCAGAATCGTTTCCTGATGTTGGACGGCGGAAGGCGGAAAGTCGCCGCGAATGAAATCTTCGACGATAAGCGGGTAATCGCTGCGCATTTGCTCTTCGTCTTTATATTTCTGGTCGTTCCAGTGATGCAGATTATTGATGGATAGGAAATTGTAGAAGACGTCGGAGCCAATGTAGAACGATGTAGGGGTTTGCAGACTTTCGCGCAAGCTTTCGCTGGATTTTTCCTTGAGTATCCGCGCCGCGAGCAGCATACCCCCCGCTTTACCCCCGATTCGACCTCTACCGAGCTTGTGCTGACGAATTTCGGCCAGGTCGGAGACTGTAAACCAGTCTTTGGCGATATTGATGTAGCGCAATTGGTCGCTGATCATGCTGCGGATCAGGACAACTTTGATCTCGTGCAGACGCGCTTCGTATGGCGCGCGCTTCTCTTCGGGCATTTTTTCAATCATCATGCCCTGGTTGAAAAGCATTTCAGTCGGGGCGGTCTCCGGGTTGAATTCAATCGTGATCTCCGGCACGTGAACGCCGCGTTCGTTCAAAGCCTGTTGGATTAGCTTGGTAAGCTGTTCGAAACCAATAAACTTGGCGAAATATGTGTCCGTGAGCTGGTTAAGCATTTCCGCTTTGCGGTATTCCCAGGTTTCGGAATCTTCTTCGGAGAGTGGGTCGCGAATGCCTTCGCGTTCCTGGGATTGAACCGCGTTCTGCACGGCTTCCGCGTTCAGCGCGGATGGAGTGGTCAGCCCTTTCTGGTAAAGCTCTTGCCGCATCAGCTCGCGTATGCGCCCGGACAGAACCGGATATTGGGAGAGCGCCAGATAGATGCTGTAGTAGCGGTCGCTGCCGCTTTGCGGTAAGGTCATGAGCTGCCTCGCGGAGGAATATGCCTGATTTTATCATGCCTGGGAGGGGGCGCGCCGAATGATTCGCGGCTTTCCACAGTAATATTATAGAATAAACCCATAATTATACGCAAATATTGCTAATAAATTAATCTATGCGCAATCTCGCATTGAACCTGGTCATGATTGGGTATGCTTGCCTGTTCTGAAAGATTCCGGAATATCAGGCTTGCTGGCAAGAATGTACTCCAGGAAAAGAAAAACCGGACAAATTTCGTCCGGTTCGTTTTTTTTACGCTCTATTAGCGCTGGATGTTCATCGGCATGATGATGTGTTTGAAGGTGTCGTCCCCTACCGGTCGAATCATGGCGGGAGTATTGGCCGCGTTGGTCTCCAGAATGACATTGGCAGTCTTGATGACCTCCAACACTTCGCGCAGATAGCGCACATTGAAGGAAATCAAGAGCGGAGTGCCGTCCACGGAAGCATCCACGATGACTTCAGATGAGCCGGTCTGCTCAGAAATGGCCGAAATTTCGAGTTGGGAAGCCTTTTCCGCGCCGCCCTCAGGCTGGATATCCAGCCGGGCGATAAAATTGCCTTCGCGCGCGATGATTTCAGTCTGTCGGCAGGCTTTCAGCAGGTCGGCGGTGGTCAGCACCGTGCGGGTTTTGAAAGAAGGCGGAATGATGGCGGAATAGTTCGGGAAGTTCCCTTCGATCAACTGTGAAATTAACTCCACATCCTTGAGGTGAAAAACTACCTGACCGCGCCCAACCGGGAAGTTCATCTGCAAAATTTCCTCGCCGTCCACAGCCACGCGTGAAAGTTCGGCCAGCGCGCGAGCGGGAATGAGCGCGTCCAGCTTTTGGGCGGGTTTCTGCGCCAAAATCGCGCTGGCAATGGAAATGCGGTAGCCGTCTGTAGCCGCCAACACCAGGTAATCGCCATCAACAGTCATGTGCACGCCAGTCAGGTTCGGGCGGGATTCGTCATGAGAAGCGGCAAAAACCACTTTCTGAATCATTTCTTTGAAATTCGTGATGTTCAGCGGCAGGCTGGTGCCCGTATCCGCGGCGGACATGGGCGGAAATTCTTCCGCGCTGATGCCTTTGATATCCGTATTGAGCGTGCCGCAGCGTACATTGAGGGATTGCGTCCGCAAATCCGCCGTGAGCGTGACGTCGTCGCTGGGTAGATTGCCTACCAGGTCGGCAAAAGTGCGGGCGGGAACGGTGAGGCTGCCTTCATCCTGAATCTTCGCGCCAAGCCAGGCGCTGATGCCCAGTTCCAGGTTGGTGGCGGAGAGCTTCAGCCGACCGTTGTCGGTTTGGATGAGGATGTTGGCCAGCACAGGCAGTGGGCTGCGGGACGTGACGGCTCTGGCGACGACGCCAACGGCCTGAGCCAGCTGCTGCTGTTTTACGATTGCTTTCATAAGTTCCTCCCGCGGATGAAATTGGTCCTTAATCTGATAAATTATACCGTGAAGCGGGGTAGATTGCCAGACTGAGCATAGTTTTAATACAAAACCTGAGCTAACTTGCGCGAAAAAGCCGCGCTGAAACGCTTTCCGGGCTGTTTGTGGGTCTTCTTTAATACCGGATGATATAATTTTCTGACGTTATATTTGGTATTTATCTTCCTGTCTTGATTGGAGCAGCATGCCTTCCGAAACGACCCAGCTTCGCAGGAATATCCTTGTTTTCAGCGTGTATTTCCTCATTTTTTTCGCCGGCATGGGTATTATTCAGCCTTTTCTCAGCCTGCACTTCCGCTCCATCGGGTTTAGCGGCGTTCAGGTCGGCGCGTTGGGAACCTTCAGCTCTCTGGGTCTCATCCTAACGGCCACGCAGTACGGAGTTTTCTTTGACCGCAGCTCCCGAAAACGCCTTATCCTGGCGCTTTCCCTGTTCCTGCTCACCCTGACGCTCTACTTCCTACCTTTCATGCGCGGCTTTGGCATCGTGCTTGTGCTTTTTGTGCTCCACCGCATTGTGGCAAGCTCCAGCATCACCGCCACCGAAAACCTTTCTTATCAGGTTTCGTCCGGCGGAGCTGCCAACGGAAAGGTTTCTTTTGGCAAATTACGCATGTGGGGTTCGGTTGGTTTCGGCGTCACCGCGGTGATTGGCGGTTGGCTCTTCGGCACGAAAGGTATTCTGATTAATGACCAGGTCTTTCTGGCGTTCATGCTGGTCTCTATTGGCCTGATCCTTTTTACGATGCCGGCGGACTTTTTCCGCGACGGGCAAGCTGACCAGAAACAGGGCGCCGCCGCGGGGTTCAAAGGTATTATCAACCTGATATTCAAGGACCGCTACCTCTTGCTGACCGTGGTCGCGCTTGCGCTGACCGACCCGCTCAGCGACGGCGTGCGCTCATTTGAGCCAATCTTTATGAAAGACCTGGGGCTCACGGAGAGTATCATCGGCGCGGCGGTCTCGTTGAGCTGCTTTACCGAAATCCCGATCATGCTCCTGGGCGACCGCTGGATCCAGAAGCTGGAAGTCCACCAATTGGTGCTGTTCATCCTCATCTTTGACCTGACCCGCCGGCTGCTGGTGTGGTTTTTCCCCTTTGGCTGGCTGGTGTTCGTGTTGAACGTTCTGACCGCGGTCAGTTTTACCCTGCGACTGATTACGACCATCCACCTGATAAACCTGCGCGTTCCCCGGCAGTACACCACCGCCGCGGTTACCTTTGTTAATATCACTCTGAACGGCACCTCCCACATGCTCAGCAACGCGCTCAGCGGCGTCGTGTACGATAACTTCGGGGGGAGGCCGATTTACCTGGTCAGCGCCTGTTTCTGTGTGATTTCCCTGGTCTTTGCGCTGGCCGCCCGGCGGGCAAAGGCGCAGGAAAGCCTGCCGCCGGCGCTGGAATGATTTGGCAGCACACTGCCTGCCAGATTGCCAACTGAAAGGAAAAATATGATCACCATTAGCGAATACGCGCATATCCTGGAGAGGGAACAGGACATTATTCATCTGCAGACCGAAGGATTAGGCGACACTGAACTGTTGGTGCAGCCAGCAAACGGCGGCAATTGCATGGAATGGACCCTGGGGCATATCGCCGACGGACTCAAGACCATCCTGCGCGTTCTGGACGCGCTTCCGCCTGAGCATTTACCCGACCTGAGCCGCTATCAGCGCGGAAGCGAGCCCATCCTGGGGCCCGAACCCGGCCTCCTGGGGCGGGAAGCGTTGATAAATGCCCTGGACTGCTTGCATGCCGCCGTCCAAACCCGCCTGGCGGAGATGGAAGAAGCCGCGTTTGATGAGGAGATGATCATTTTTGGGAGTCAGGCGCACCGGCGCGGCTGGTGGGCGCTTTTCTTCCTCTTCCATCACAGTTACCACGTCGGGCAGCTCGAAATTCAGCGCAACCTCGCCGGCAGGACTGAAAAACTAATCTAAAATACGACACAGCTTCATATCGGGGGCGCATAATG
>JAKQFH010000031.1 GCA_029556265.1 Chloroflexota bacterium
TGCGCGGGTCTGTCCAACCCGAAACCAGCCCCTCTTCCACCAGGCGGCGCAGTTTACGTTTGCTCATGACGGTATGGGTCAGGTTCAGCCGCGCGAATTCAATCTGCTGCGGGTGAAAGAGCCCGAGCTGGTCCAGGAACCAGTCATACAGCGGGCGGTGATTTTCGTATTCCAGCGAACACATCGAATGGGTGATGCCTTCGATGGAGTCGCTCTGCCCATGCGCGAAGTCGTACATTGGGTAGATGCACCACGCGTCGCCGGTGCGGTGGTGCGTGGCGTGCAAAATGCGGTACATGACCGGGTCGCGCATGTTCATGTTTGGCGAGCTCATGTCAATTTTGGCTCGCAGGGTGCGGCTGCCGTCCGGGAACTCTCCCGCGCGCATGCGCATGAACAAATCCAGGTTTTCTTCAATCGGTCGGTCGCGATAGGGGCTGTTCCGACCCGCTTCTGTCAGGGTGCCGCGGTATTCGCGAATCTCATCCGCGCTCAGGTCATCCACGTATGCCTGTCCCTGCCGGATAAGCTGGAGCGCCATTTCATACAGCTGCTCAAAGTAATCCGAGGCGTAATACTCCCGATCGCCCCAATCAAAGCCCAGCCAGTGGATGTCTTCTTTGATGGCGTCGACATATTCCGTGTCTTCCTTCACCGGGTTGGTATCATCGTAGCGCAGGTTGGTCAGCCCGCCGTAACGCTCAGCAATGCCAAAGTCGATGGTTATCGCCTTGGCGTGCCCGATGTGCAGGTAGCCGTTGGGCTCGGGAGGGAAGCGGGTATGCACCCGCCCGCCAAAGCGCCCGCTGCGGTTGTGTTCTTCGATGATATCAATAATAAAGTTCGTTTTGTCGTCCATTTGGCATCCTTCCACGCGTTAACGCACAAATTATAACATTTGACCATCACGGCGCCCCACCCCGCGCGCCCCCGCCAAATCTTCGCGAATAACAAAAATTCAGCCCCGTGCCGGAGCGCGGGGCTGTTGGGTATCAAATGAATACCGCGAAGCTTACTTGCTGCGACCGGCTATCTGGCGGCTGATTGCCTGGATTTGCTGTATATCCGCTTCTTTCGCGGACCCAATAAATTCCAGCGCGCCAACCACATCCCAATTCAATTTCGCGGCAAACTCCTCAAAGACAGCTTTCGCTCCGCCAGACCAGGCGTACGAGCCGAAATAACCGGCAATTTTGTTCCGCACGCCCTTAATCTCGGCGATATTCAAAGCGTGCACCATCGGCGGGAACATCGCGCGTTCATACGTTGGGCAGGCAACCAGCAAGCCGCGTTTGGTCCACAACGATGGCAGAATGAAGCTGGGGTCTGTGACGGCAACATTAAAGACTTCCAGAGGCACGCCCTGCTCAGCGACAGCCTGCAAGGCAAAATCCAACGCGCGCTCGGTGTTGCGGTACATACTGCCGTAAAGCACGGTCACGCCGGGCTCTGCCGGCTCGGTGGCCATAGCCGCCCACTTTTTATAGAGCGAAATGATGCGCTCAGGCTCCTTGCGCCAGACCAAGCCGTGCGAGGGCGCGAGAATCTCAATGGGATAGGGGCTGACCTTGTCAATCGCCATGAGCACGTTCCGGCTGAATGCCGCCACGATGTTGGTGAAGTAGCGCAGCGCTTCCCGCTCAAAGTAATCCCGGTCGCTGGCTTCATCATCAAACAAGAAACCGTCCAGGCAACCGTAAGAACCAAACGCGTCACAAGAAAATAAGATTTTCTCTTCGACCATGTAGGTCATCATCGTCTCGGGCCAGTGCACCAGCGGCGTAAACAGGAACTTCAACGTGTTCTTCCCCAGGCTTAGGGTGTCTTCGTGTTTTAAAACCGCCACGTTGTCCACAAGTCCATAGAAATCCTTCATCATTGCCACAGCCTTACCCATACCCAGGAACACGGCATTAGGCGCGCATTCTCGCAACCGCAGCAGCGCTCCGGTATGGTCTGGCTCCATATGATTGGTAATCACATAATTCAGGTTCTCCAACCCGACCAGGCTTTCAAGCTGGGCAATAAAATCATCAGTAAATGCCTCTTTCGAAAGGTCTATCAGCGCGTTCTTCTCATCCTTAATCAGGTACGCGTTGTAAGTCACGCCCTGATTTTGAATAGGCCAAAGACCCTCAAAGAGTTCTGAGGAGCGGTCGTTAACGCCCACCCAATAGATATTCGGTCGGATTTCAATCGGTCGCATGTCGTACCTTACGCGCCCAAAAATTTATGAACATCCGCCAGCTGCCCGGCGCTGCCCAGGTATTCGTTCTTCGCGGCGATGAACTTTGCATATTCCGCGATGTAAATCTTGCCGGGGTCGCGCAGGTCAAATTTCTCGGGGTGTTCCAGGAAGAATTCGCGATGTACACGCGTCCAGACCAGCCGCCCGTCGGTGTCTATATTGATTTTTGTTACACCCAGGGTGGCAGCCTGGCGGAACTGACCCGCGTCCACGCCTTTGGCGCCGGCAAGCTTGCCGCACGCGGCGTTGATACGGGCTACTTCGTCCTGCGGCACGGAGCTGGAGCCGTGCATTACCAATGGGAAGCCGGGCAGTTCTTCCTGAATTCTCGCTAATACGTCAAAGTGCAGGGATTGGGTGCCGCTGAACTTAAAAGCGCCGTGGCTGGTGCCAATGGCCACCGCGAGCGAATCGCATCCAGTGCGTTCCACAAAATCCCGCGCCTGTTTGGGGTCAGTCAGCTTGGCGTTCGCTTCATCCACGGCCACGTGCTCTTCGACGCCGCCCAACTGACCGAGCTCAGCTTCCACCACGATACCCCGCGCGTGCGCAGCGTCCACCACGCGTTTGGTGATGGCAATGTTTTCCTCGTAAGGTTGGCTGCTGGCATCAATCATCACCGAGCTGTAAAACCCGGATTCAATGCAGTCGTAACAGGTGGCTTCGTCGCCGTGGTCCAGGTGGACAGCAAAAACAGCTTCAGGATAAATCGCGTCTGCGGCGCGAATTAAGCCTTCCAGGTAGAGTTTGTTGGTGTAGGCACGGGCGCCCCTGCTGATTTGAATGATGAAAGGCGCCTGGGAGCTCAGGTTGCCTTTGAACAAGCCGTCAATCTGCTCCAAATTGTTTACGTTATACGCGCCAATGGCGTACTTTCCATACGCGTGCTCAAACAGCTTCTTGGTTGTAACGATCATGGTAACTCCTCGTTAGAAATCGGATTATTTCATTCATTATATCCAATTTCAGCGCCAAGCACGGCTTTGTTCAGCCTTTTTCAAGCGGTTATTTCTTCTGAAAAGCGAGCCCGTATATCTGCCGCAGCGCGTCCGCGTACGCGGCTGGGTCGTGTTCTTTGCGGATGCGATCCAGGGCCGCGGCGCCTTTCACGACGATTTGTCCCGGGTCCGCGGCGATATGACGCACGCTTTGTTCCAGCCCCGCGCGAATGGACTGGCTTAATACCTCGCGCTCTTCCACCGTGGCGTACAAAGCCTCGCCAAGCGCGTTCTTGGGCACCTTAATCAGCCAGCCCACCGTCGGGTTGTTAACCTCCGGCAAGGCGCGGATATCCGTGGTAATGACCGGCAAACCGCTGGCTTGCGCTTCAAGCACGGAGAAACCATAGGTGTCCGCGTACGAAGGCAGCATGCCCACATCCGCCGTGCGCATCAGCGCTAAGGTGTCCGCGTTGGGCAGCGCAGAATAGTATTCAATCCAGTCCGCGTTTTCCGCGATTTTGGCTTTCGCCCAAGCGACATCCGCTTCGGTTTCTTTCGCGGCATAAGGTTCGATGCGTAAGGAGCTGACGATAATCAGGCGCACGGGCAGCTTTTCCTGCCGGACAAGCCGTTCAAACACTTCCAAAACCTCACGCCCACCTTTCCGGAAGAACGCCGCGCCAACCAGGATGAACCTGATCGGATTGTCCGGTGAATACTCCCGCGCTTTCACTTCCGGGACGAGAATCTCCTGCGGAGGGTGCAAGACGCGCATCTTATCCAGAATCGGCTGAGCGTACTCCGCGGGCAAGTCCTTCAGCAGGTCAGTTTGCATCAGGGCGGCGGATTGTGAAAGAGGCAGGATAGCCAGGCACGACCTGCCCGCCAAGGCTTCCAAACCGCGCCGGGTGAGGGCGTCTGGGCTGACATGTGCGATTTCCTGGCCGTGGTGGCGGGTAACCAGATGGGAAAAGCGCGGCAGGATGGTTTCGAAGGAACTCACCCAAGGCGTGCGCCCGTAGCTGACCCCATTGAAGAAGTGCAGCAAATCAACCCGGTTAAGGTCCAGGTCTTCAAATTGGTTGTTGAGGTTAAAGACGGGTAAAAGCGGCTTGCCCAGGGTGCGATTGACAAATAAAGCTCCCTTTCGCAAGAAACTATAAAGATCATTAACAGGAATATATTCTGCATCAGGAATTTTATTTAGAATATTCCGAAGGTAACTGTAATACTTTATACGGTATGCGAGTATTCCGATTTTCATAATAAAATGCTTACGCCTTTCAAGAAAAGCTGGCTGGTGTATTCTGAAATGGATTCTACTTCCTCATTGGCAGGCTGTCTAACCAGGTAAATAATTGGTTTCTGGTTTCCTGGAGACTTGAACCGCAAGCTAGTCGTTCAAAAAATTGTCCTTCTTCAGCCCACAACTTCGCCACACGAAAGTTGGCTTCATAATTTGGTAATAAACTGGCTATCAGCGCGATTGGGTCACGAATTACTCTCGCAAAGGATCTGATCAATAGCGAGCGCCAGTCGTTACTGGCAGACTTAATATCCCCAAATCGACTTTTTGGATATGATCTATACAAGTCCAGATAGACCGCTGTGGCACCTAACCCTCGCCTTAATTTAATGAAATACCGCCGAGTTAATCGGTGCGCCGGCATGTAATGTTGGAAATTTAGATCATCCATGTAATGAATTTCCCACCCAATCATTCGAAGCAATATTTCGAGCTCCGAATCATCCCCCGAGAGCAGTGAATGCCCCGATCTGGAGCGCATTAATGGGTTAAAACCATACCCAACCAACTCATCAAAAGCTGCCTTCCGGAATATGCTTCCGGCTGAGTAAAGCAAATGATTTTGATTCTGAATAACACCGTTTGAATCATGCTGAGGTCCTACGGCAAAATTTTGTTGGTAAACCTTAAACCAGGGAGGTTCCGCTTTCTCAAAAACCGGCGTTCCCTTTCCACATACCAGACCTGCCCGGGGATTTTGATCCAGATAGGTCACTCCTTTCTCCATCCAATCCTCGTCAACCCAGTTATCCTGATCTACAATACCGATATAAGAGTACCTGGCTTGTTGCATCCCTGTAAACTGGGCAAAGCCTGTTCCCTGGCGTTTTTCGTACGCGATTCTCAGCTCTGTCCGCTCTTTCCAAACCTTATTAACCAACGAAAGGGTATCATCCTTCGAATTGTTATCAACAACCAATACTTCCCATGGTAAATTTGGAATGGTCCGCATCGTCTGTAAATGCTCTAATGTCTTTTCAATCAGATTAGCAGCATTGTATGTAGTTATTAGAACAGTAAGGCCGTGCTGATAGTTATTGGATTGGAACACTCTGACCCTCCTATGTATAGATATTAATCATACACCGTTTTTTAATTTCGTTGACTTCATCCAGGATAAGACTTAGGTTTCCAGAGAACAAACAACACCGCCGCCAGCAGCGCCATGCCCGCTCCAAAGTAGAACGGAGCCGAAGGTCCAAAACCATTCCAACCGCCCACGCCGCTCCAAAGCAGCCCGGCAATCAGCGAAGCCGGAAAATCCAGAATACCCAGAATGGCGTTGTATGTGCCGTAAGCGGTTCCGCGTAAATCTGCCGGCACCAAATCCGCCACCATGGCTTTGGCTGTGCCGTAAGCCATTCCATAATAAAACCCGTAAGCGGCATATAAAAGCCCGACATGCACAGCCGAACGCGCCAGCGCGAAGCCCAGGTAAATCAGAGCGTAGACAATCCAACCGCCGATGATGAGCTTCCGTCTGCCTAACTTATCCGAAAGCGCGCCTGCCGGCGTTGAAACAACCGTGTAAATGAGATTAAATGCCGCCAGCATAAGGAGAATATTCAGCGCGCTCATTCCGCGTTCCTGCGCCCGCAGCACCAAAAAAGCATCCGATGAGTTCCCCACGTCAAAGATGCCGACAATGAGCATAAAGAGTGTAAAGTCGCGCCCCAGCTCCTTAAAACTGATGCGCACCTTATGCGTTTCTCCCCCAACGCTTACTTCCTTCGTGCCAACAGCCAGCACAAGCACCGCCAGAAAAGCTGGAATCAAACTAATAAGCACCACGGTCCTGAAGGTATGCTCCGCCAACCTGGCGCTGCCAGCCTGCAGCCTCCAGACAATCAACGCCGCGATTAGAATTCCTAACATAGCCCCGGCGGTATCTGCCGCGCGGTGCAGCCCGAACGCCAGCCCCCGCTGCTCGGGCTTAACATTATCGGCAACCAGCGCGTCGCGTGGCGCGGTGCGGATGCCCTTCCCAACCCGGTCTGCCCAGCGCACGCCTGCCACCGCGCCCCAGCTGTTGGCAAAATAAAAGAAAGGTTTGGAAAGCGCCGAAAGCCCATAGCCTGCTACGGCCATCCACTTGCGGCTGCGGAGTTTATCCGAAAGCCACCCCGAAAAAACCTTCAACAGGCTGGAGGTCGCTTCGGCAACCCCCTCAATAATGCCAATGATGTTAGTTTTAATTCCCAGCACGGAGGACATGAAGAGCGGCAAAATGTTCAGGACCATTTCGCTGGAGATGTCGGTCAGGAAACTGGTCGCGGAGGCGACCCATAGGTTGCCAGGTAACTCACTTAATTTTTCGCGGTTGATTATGCTCAT
>JAKQFH010000038.1 GCA_029556265.1 Chloroflexota bacterium
CGCGCGGGCTTGTTCAAGATTATCCCAACGCGGTCCATTGATCTGCGCGTTACCCTCCGAGTCCGCGGCGGAAACGATCGCAACAGCGACGTCTGGCAGCAGCGGTTTGAGCGCTAACCATTCTTCGCCAGTGAAAGGATCCGTCACCGTGGCGACGTCTTCGGGGTGCTTCTCCTGCAGGTTGACCAGCAGGTCAGAGCCCTGCAATGAGCGGATTGGGATGAAGGGGAGACCTAAGGAACCAGCCAGATACCGGAAGGTCACCGAAAGACTGCTGTATTCCTCAGCAGCCAAAGTGCCTGTTTCTATGCCGCGATTGACGCCGCTTAGCCGGCCAAAGCGGTCCAGCGAGCCGCCGCCGTAAATGAGGCGGTCAGCCATGCCTGCGCCAACCAGAATGTCAGCATCCATAGCGCCCACGCACTGCGAGAGCGTCAGGTGATTGATACCCTGCCGGATGACTTCATGCGCAAAGGCCATCGCGCAGCGCGCGATGGCGAAACCGGGCAGCGCGACGTGCGAGCCAGGTGGGATGCTTGCGACTGCGTCGTGTAAGCTGCTCAGCTTGTTCATCTTACACAACCAAAGCAGGACGGTCGAAAACAACCAGCAACAGCTGGCAAACGCCATTCTCGCACTTGATTTCCGCGAGTTCCACCTGGCGGTTGAGCTTGTCTTCGATGCCCATGATGATCAGATTGGCTGGCACGCATGTAAAAGGTTCGATGCCTTTTGCTAACATCCGTTCTTCCACAGGGAGGTGGAGGCAACCCTGCACTGAAATCCGTAAGGTGAGGTCTTCTTGCGCATAGCTGACATCACCAACAATGCCTTTTTCCAGCAGGACTGCTTTGACAACCTGGACAATTGCAGGGATTTCTGGGCCAGGGATACGATCCTTGCAGTCGTTTTCATAAATTCCTCTACCGACCTCCATCATACGGAATCGGCAGCCGCGCCCGCGTTCATCCCAAAAGGCTTTTTCCAGTTCAAAAACCAACCCATTTAGATAATCGTGAGAAATGGCTTTGTCGCTCATCTTACTCCTTGTAGTAGGGATTGCCGAATGATTCGTCAAAGACGATGTCCTTTAACGCCAGGCGGGGGCGGGGGCGGTGGGGCCGCGTCGGATGTCCAATGGAGATCAGACTGACCGCTTTATATTCGTCAGGAATGTTTAGCAAATTGCGCAACCGTATTTCATCGCGAACGTCGATGCAAGGGGCGATGACCCAGCAGGCTCCCAGGCCAAGGGCTGTCACCATCAGCAAGATGTTTTCAATCGCGGCCGAGGTATCAAAAGGAAGGTCCCAAACATCCTTGCGGCCAATGACGATGATGTTTACGGGAGCTGTGGCAGCAAACATTGAGACCGCGCCGGAGGTTAACTTCTCATAAGCAGCTTTCTTTTTAGCTTCATCTTCCAGGGTCGCGAAGCGCTGCTGCATTTTCTTGGTCATGAATTCCGCGGTAAATCTTCTTCCGCTGCCGCCGCCGGAGATATCTCCCAGTTTCTTGCGGGTGGCTTCATCCTTTACAACAATAAAGCGCCAGGGTTGGGCGTTTTCTCCTGATGGGGCTTGTCGGGCTGCTTCCAGGATCAGGTCAAGATCTTCATCCGAAACCGGTTCCGGTGAATATTCCCGGATGCTGCGCCGATCCTGGATGGCTTTTAAGGTGGCCTCTGCCAGAGTGAATGTATCAGACATTTGCTCTCCTTTAGTAATGAAATATGGACTGCCAGGGTGAGGTTGCGTGTCGCATTTCGATTGTTCCGAGTTCATTTGCTACTTAATGAGGTTCGTCTCATCTAATAAAACACTATTTTATAGAATGACACTATTATCACACGGATTTAGCGCTCTGTCAATAGAATTTGACCGAAAGGATGTTGTGCTAAAAAACCATTTTGGCGTTGTAGTCTTGACACTCTGAAATTTCTATGTTAATATCCAAGCAATGAAACCCAGTTTTATAGAATGGTACAAGTTTCATTTCCCTGATTAATACGAAAAGGAGATATTGATGGCCGACTTACCTTTTGTCAAAGCATCCGATGTTGAGGGGGAGTATCGCGAACCACCGCGAAGGTCGAAACTGCTCTTAGCTCCCAAGTTCGGAGGCGTTATTAACGTTTCTATGGGGATGAATATCACGGAAGTTGGCAGCATGATTCCGGATCATGTCCATACGGAATCAGAAGAAGTTTTGTTCCTGATCAGCGGTCGGGCCAAACTCGTCATTGAGGGAGAAGGCGAGTGGGAAATTGGGCCAGAGACCGCTTTTTATTCGCCAATTGGCAAAAAGCACCGCGTTGAAAACATCGGCGATGAACCGCTGAAATTAGTCTGGGTATATTGCCCACCGCTTCCAAGTCATTTGAAATAATTAATCAAGAAATGGAGATAACAAGATGTTTGAAGAAACCCGCAAGTATGTAAAGACCCTTGGACTGCCTGAAGGCGACCTATTCGATATGCCGTCTTCCACCCTGCGTTTTCCTGACGGCGCAGCTTTCCGCATTGAAGTTCCTACTGTTAATACGGCTGAATCCGTGCAAGCCCTTTTGGAAACCGCAACCAAAAACGGCATCGTCATCAACCGCGTGACCGAGACCTACGGTATGTTCCGTCATACCAAGGAAGAAATCAAGGAATACTGCCGGCTGTGCCATGATTACGGCTGCGAGCTGCTGCTCTCCGTTGGTCCCCGCGCGACCTATGATACCGGCGCGACGGTTCTTTCCTCCCAGGGTATTCGCATTAGCTACCGCCTGCGCGGTATGGAACAGGTGCTGCGCGCTGTGGAAGACATCAAGCGCGGTTATGAATACGGCTGCCGCGGCTTCCTCATCTATGATGAGGGCATGCTCTGGCTCGTCAACCAGATGCGTCACGACGGCGCTCTGCCTGCTGACATCAAATTCAAGTGCTCTGCTCACCTCGGTCAGTGCAACCCCTGCTCGTTCAAACTGCTTGAAAGCCTGGGCGCTGATTCCATCAACCCGGTGCGCGACCTGCAAATCCCGATGATCGCGGCGCTGCGCGCGGCTGTCCAGGTACCGTTGGATGTTCATACCGATAATCCTCCTGCTTCCGGCGGCTTCATCCGCGTTTACGAAGCTCCCGAAATTGTTCGTGTAGCTGCTCCTGTGCACTGCAAGACCGGCAACTCTGTTGTGTCCGCGCATGGTTCGCTGACCTCCGCCTCTGACGGCAAGAAAATGGCTGATCAGGCTTCCATCGTTGTCGAAATGCTGACCAGGTACTACCCCGAACTGACCCAATCCGGTAAGAACACCCCCGATATGTGCATTCCCGCAGTCTAGGAAAGGACTCTTCAATGGGTGAATGGGTTTTCCCACCAGATGGTGGCAGAATGGAAAAAGCTGAAGGTCTCTATCTGCAGACCATGAACATGACGCAGATCAGAGAACGGCTAAAGACGAATGATTTAATTATCATCCCTGTTGGCAGTACGGAATGCCATGGAGCTGGTCAACCTCTGGGTGAGGACACCTTCCTGGTGACGCGCATGGCGGAACAAGTCGCCTTGAAAACAGGCTGCACCATTGCGGAACCGGTCTGGTATGGATCCCATCCCTTCAATCACCTGGGCATGCCCGGCACAATTGTAGTGCCGGAAGACGCATTCCTGGCAAATTTGCGGGCAATTATTGCCGGTTTGTGGAATATGGGTTTCCGCAAACAGATCTTCCTGAATGGTCATGGGCAGGAGGAAGTCATTCCGCTTGCCTTGCAGCAATTCGGAAAGAAATACCAGGTGCCCGCGGTCCTGATTTCTCTGCACTGGCCGACCGTCATCCACGATTACCTCAAAGACAAAGCTCACGGCGGACCCTTTGAGACGCCTTTCCAACACGCGGATGAGGCGGAAGGGTCATACTCCCTGGCGCTTTTCCCCGAGTTTATGGACATGAGCCTGGTTGTGGATACCAAACCAGAAGGTTTTCTGCCGCCCGGTCATGTGGATAAGGGCGGTGAGGTCTATCATGCTCCGATTAAAGGCCATGAACATGTCGGTTTGGGAGGGGCAGAAGTGCTCGTCTACCCCGAAGGTGTGATTGGGCGGCCTACCCTGGCGGACGCTGAGAAAGCAAAACCGGGCCTGAACGCGCTGCTGGATTACATGGTGCGCCTGATTGGGGACATTATGACCAAATTCCCGGCTGGGGTTTTACCTCCCACGGAAAAGGTCACGATGCGCCCGAAAGAGCAAATAGACGCGCTCCTCAAAGGTCCACTGAACGGTGGAACGCACATTTACACGGTGGCATACCCGCCGTAAATCGATAAAGTCTGCGGCGCAGGAGCTAAATGCAGGTACTTTATGGAATAAGGAATTCGTTGCAGGTTCGTCTTGAACCTGCAACGCTGCCTTATGCGTGTTTATCTCTTTGCCACTGCTCTTGCAAAATCAAAGACAGACTGGTTTGCGGCTGAGAGTTAGGTTTTGACAGAAAGAATCAAGTTGTTTGCATTCTTGTTATGGAGATACTACCTGCCAGCAACCTCGTTATCCCGAAAGCGCCGCGCGGCACCAAACCGCTCACTTCGGTTAGTTGAGATTTAGAGGACCATGGCGGACCCAAGGAGACGATTTCAAATGTAGCATAAGAACTGAAAAAGGCGCCAGCCACCACGAAACGTTGATGGCATACGAAAAGGAGAGTTATGCTATTACAAGTAGAGCAGCTAAATAAAGCCTTTGGGGGGTTGAAAGCAGTAAATAATGTTAATTTTTCAATACAAAGCGGCGAAATTGTCGGGCTGATTGGTCCGAATGGCTCCGGGAAGACTACAACTTTAAACCTACTGACCGGCTTCCTTAAACCAGACAGCGGTTCAATTATTTTTGACGGGATGGAAATTGCCGGGAACCCGCGCTGCAGCATGTGTGGAAACGGGATTGCCCGGACTTTTCAATTAATTAAACCATTTCTAAACCTTACCGCGGTTCAGAACGTGATGATCGGCAGAGCTTTTGGAAAAGAAGCTACCATGAACCTAAAACTCGCCGAGAAGGATTCGCTGGTGGAGCTGGAAAAAGTGGGCCTGCGGGATAAGGCCTACACGCTCGCTAAAGACATGACCCTGATGCAGCGTAAACGGCTGGAATTGGCGCGCGCCCTGGCATCCAAACCCAAACTGCTGCTGCTTGATGAGCTGATGGCTGGTTTGAACCATGCTGAAGCTGATGACGCAATGGAAACAATCCGGGAAATCAGGAAATCAGGGGTGACAATCCTTATTGTGGAACATATTGTGAAGGCGATAATGGGGCTTTCTGACCGGATTGTTGTGTTGAATATGGGCGAGAAAGTGGCGGAGGGCACAGCGCAGCAAATAATGCATGACCCGCGTGTGATTGATGTTTACCTGGGGAAGAGCCATGCTTAAACTGACAGATATTGACACATATTATGGCGACCTGCAAGCTTTGTGGGGGATTTCTCTTGAAGTTAAAGAAGGAGAAATGGTCTCCCTGATTGGACCAAACGGCGCAGGGAAAACTACATCACTGCTTTCCATAACCGGTCTGCTCAGACCTTCCAATGGCAGCATTTTGTTTGATGGGCATGACCTGCTCAAAGTCCCGCCTTATAAGGTCGTAGATTTGGGCATATCCATGGTGATGGAAGGGGGAAGGGTTTTTGCGGGCATGACCGTGATGGAAAACCTTGAATTGGGAGCCTACGGTACGCGTGCACGCAAACAACGCGCCGAGACCGTTGACCATGTTTTTGAAATTTTCCCGAGGCTGAAAGAACGCCTGACGCAGCGGGCTGGCACGTTGAGCGGTGGAGAGCGTCAGATGCTGGCAATTGGACGCGCGATGATGTCCAAGCCAAAACTACTGATGCTGGACGAACCATCTTTTGGGTTGGCGCCGATTCTGGTTGACGCGATTTTCGAAATGGTCAAGAGCATTAACAAACAAGGCGTCACCATTCTGTTGGTCGAACAGAACGTGCGCGCAGCGCTTGAACTGGCTGACAGAGCCTATGTCATTGAGAACGGCAGGATTGTTGGAGAAGGTTCCGGCGAAGCCCTGCTTTCTTTTGAATCAGTTCGCAGCGCATACCTGGGCTAAGGAGAGGAAACCATGCTTCAACCACTGGCACAGAATATCGTTTATGGAATTTTGATTGGATCTCTGTACGGTTTGGCTGCCTTAGGGCTCTCGCTTGTTTTTGGCGTTTCGAAGTTTTTGAATGTTTCTCACGGCGAGCTGCTGATGTTGGGAGGGTATGCCAGCTTTTGGCTTTTCAAATTGCTGAAAATTGATCCTTTCATTTCAATCCCGCTGACCATCATTTTTCTTCTGCTCATCGGATTTATATTGTATCGGTTGATATTCTCCAGGCTGATTAAATTGGATGTGGAAAAGAAGATCCAAAACTCACTTCTGGTTGGCTTTGGGCTGTCCACCATTTTCCAGAACATCGCCTTGAGATTGTGGACGGCAGACGACCGCTCAATTACGACAGTGTACTCGGCAAAGTCCTTGGAATTCGCCGGCGTTCGGTTTCCGATTGTCCGGCTCATAAGCCTTGGAATTGCCCTCATCGTATTGGTTGGTCTGCAAATATTTTTGAAGAAAACATACACCGGAAAGGCAATCCGGGCGACGGTGGAAGACTGGCAGTCCGCATCTTTAATGGGTATCAATATCCATAGTGTGTACCTGCTCGCCTTTGTGCTTGGCTGCGCTATCGCGGGTGCTGCTGGCACGCTTGTAAGTATCTGCTATTCGGTAGACCCCTCCATGGGTTTGAACTGGACCCTGAAAAGTATGGTCGTGATGGTTTTAGGAGGGCTCGGCAGCATGGTTGGGACCTTCGTCGGCGGCATAATCCTGGGAGTCACAGAGTCGGCGACGGCGTTTTTCATCGGTGGCAATTATCGTTTGATTGCTGGCCTCGTGCTTTTCCTGATAATCTTAATTTTCCGCCCGCAGGGTTTGTTTGGCACCAAGGAGGGTGACAGATGAAAAAGAACACAACGCTGCTCATAGCCCTGCTAATTACCGCCGCTTTGGCCTTGGTCCCGTTGTTTATTAAAAAGGACAATCTGCTCACTTATCTTTGTATGATCCTGCTTTTTATCTCACTGGCGTCATCCTGGAACATCCTGGGTGGGTATACCGGGCAGGTCAGTCTGGGGCATTCGGCCTTTTTCGGGCTCGGCGCGCTGGCAACCCGATTGCTGTGGTTCGCAGGATGGAATGTTATTCTGGGCATGCTGGTAGGTGGAGTAATCGCGATTGTTTTCGCTCTGCTTATCGGATCCCCGGCTTTTAAGCTGCGGGGAGCCTATTTCACAATCGGTACGCTCGCGTTGGGGCAAATCCTTTACGCCACCGTTGGTAACCTTCTCCCCCAGATTTCGTCGATGCCAGTGCAGGATTTGCAATCTTATACTCTGGTGACGCGTTACTATCTTTTCCTGGCAATCGCGCTGATTACGGTACTGGTCGCATATCTGATTGCGAACTCTCGTTTGGGGTTGGGTATGATGGCTGTCCGGGAACAGGAAGATGCGGCCGAGTCTCTGGGAGTAAACGCGTTCCGGCATAAACTCATCGCTTTGCTGGTCAGCGCGTTTTTGGCTGGTCTGGCGGGTGGAGCGTTTGCGTTTTTCCAGATTGGATATTATCCCCAATATCCCTTCAGTCCGGTTTGGACCCTGGATTCCACAATGATGGCTTATGTTGGCGGCACCGGAACGATCCTTGGACCCATAATCGGCGCAGTCTTCTTTGTGGTTCTTAAGGAAGTGCTGTCATTGAATCTCGCCGAGTTTCATCCTACCGTGTTCGGGATTCTATTCATTCTGGTTGTACTTTTTCTGCCCGGAGGTTTTATGGGGCTTTGGTCGCGAATTCGAGATCGAGTAAGAAAAAAGCGCGAGAGGGCGGCTGAATTCTCAAATACATAGCCCGCGCTTTGGCAAACAGGAGGCTGCCTATGAAGAAATGAATTTCTCTGGGGTACTATCCATCTGAAACAATCGCGAAAGATTAAAAAAGGAGGCTCAGAATGAAATCGAAATTTGGAGTTGCCCTCGGAATTATGCTCCTGGTGAGCTTGATGGCAACGAGTTGCGCACCGAAGGCGACCGCGACGGAGGCACCCGTAGTGACCGAAGCACCTGCCAAGACAGAAGCTCCGGCTGCTACAGAAGAGGTCAGCTACCCGCCCGCGCCTGAGTATATTGAATTGGGATCCTCTATCAGCCTGACCGGCAACTTTGGCTCGCTGGGTAATTTAATTCTGCCTGGTTATCAGATCGCAATCGAGCATATCAATGCTGATGGCGGCGTCTTCGTGAAAGAGTACAACAAGAAGATTCCTCTTCGGCTGACATACTATGACGATGAATCCGACCCAACCAAGGCGGTCAGCAAGATGGAAACCTTGTTTGCTGAACACAACCTGACAGCGTATTTGGGCGGCGGTGGAAGCTCTATGCACGCAGCCTCTATCCCGATTGCTGAAAAGAACAAGGTGCCCTATCTCGGCATTTCCTTTGCCCTTTATAAAATTCACCAACAGGGTTACAAGTACCTGTTCTCTCCGTTCCCGAAATCTCCTAACCAGACAGAAGATGTCTTCAAGATCCTGAACGAAACCATCCCCGAAGGCGAACGCCCGACCAAGGTTGCCGTATTTGCCTACAATGATGACTGGGGCAAAGAATGGGGCGACCTGGTTAAAATCCACGCTCCTGAGTATGGATATGACATCGTTGTCTATGAAGAGAACCCGGTTGGCGTGAATGACTGGACGGCTGCAATTCAGAAAGCAAAGGCTGCCGGCGCGGATATGCTGCTGTCCTTACCTGTGTTCCCGGATGGCAGCGGTATGTTCAAGACAATGGCAGAGCTGGGATGGACTCCGAAATTCTCCCTGATTATCCGCGCGCCGGAAGGCGTAAACTGGGGTGAATCCCTTGCCGCGATCGGCGATTATGTCACCATCTTCCCCGGCTGGCATCACGGCGCGAAGTTCGATGGCGTGGATAAATTAAACGCGCGCTACGAAGAACTTTACGGTCGACCTGCAGATTTGTTAACTGGCCCGGCTTATGCTTGTGTGCAAATCCTGGCTCAGGCGATTGAAAAAGCTGGAACCCTCGACCGGGATGTCATTCGCGACACCATTGCCGCAGGCGAATTTTCGACTGTTATAGGCTCCGTCACCTTCAACGCCGACGGAACCGGTAATGTTTTGGATCCTTTGATTCAGTGGCAGCATGGGAAGATGGAACTGGTGTGGCCTCCGGAACATGCCACAGCCCCCTTAATCTACCCGGCACCTGCCTTTGAGGATCGGTAATCTCATTCAGGTATCCCGCGCTTATTTCCGCCAGGGTCAAGCCCTTGAGAGGTCATAAGGACGGGTATTTGTTTTGATGATGCAGTGTTAATACGGTGGCCCAACCCTGTTATGCAGTTGAGGTAAGGGCCACCGTCTAATAGTCTGGTTGTTGTTCTTGATTCGGCAGTGTCTTGTGATGTAGAAAACCTCAGAAAAAAGAACTGATCGTTGAACGAATTGATGTGCAGGTAAATAAAAGTGTTAACCGATCATTTGAAAAGTCGATCATTTTACGGCAGGAGATAAATCAATATGAATACGAGACCGGAAGAACAGGGAAACGAGGCAATCGAGTCGAAAGATAAGCTTCCGCCACCAATTTCAGAAGCTGATCCGGGAGTTCCTCCTCCGATGCTTGATACCAGCTTTGTTAAACGGCAGTATTTGGATATTCCTTATGCGCATCAATCCAATAGTCAAAAACTGGATATTTTCCTGCCAGATGAAGGGGAGGGTCCTTTTCCGATTATTTTTGTTATTCACGGCGGAGCATGGAAGATATGCGATAAGCGCGATGAACAGTTGATGCCTATGCTTAAAGGAATTTACCGCGGCTACGCAGTTGTTAGCATAAATTACCGTCTGAGCCACGAAGCAATATTCCCAGCACAGATATTCGACTGCAAAACAGCGTTGCGTTTTGTTAAAGCGCATGCCAATGAGTTCCGGCTGGATAAGAACCGGGTCGGGCTTTGGGGGCCCTCCGCGGGAGGGCACCTTGCGGCGCTTTTGGCAACCTCTCAGGGCGTTACGGCTTTGGAGGATTTTTCAACAGGCAATGCCCAGGAGAATACGCAGGTGCGTGCTGTTGTAATCTGGTTTGGCCCGACCTACAATTTCTTGGAAATGGATCCAATGCTGGCAGAGAGCGGGGCAGGACCAAGCGACCATTCCTTGCCTCAATCACCGGAATCTTGTTTGATGGGCGAACAAATAACCCTGATCCCAGACTTGGTATGGAAAGCCAGCCCTAGCGCGTATATTACCGCAAACGTGCCTTATTTCTTAATTCAGCATGGACGACACGATCCTGTGGTGCCGGTGCAGCAATCCATTAAGTTCGCAGCCGCGCTGGAAGAGGCCGCGGGAAAAGCAAAAGTCCATCTTGATATTTTTGAAAACCATGTAATGCACGCTGATCCATATTTTGAAACGGATGAGAATCTGGAAAAAGTTTATGCTTTTTTGGATAAGCACCTGATGTCTTGACGGTTTGTCTTACGCTGAGTTTTCCTGCGCGATGTCAATTGTGGTATATTTCACAGAATGAAACTCAGAATGGGATGGCGATGAACATGGAAGACAAAAATACACAGGTGGAAACAGAAAAAGATGGAAGCAGCTCAGTCCGGGCTGTGGATCGGGCGCTGGATGTGCTGCTATGCTTTACCGCGGATACCCCCGCACTGAATATGACTCAGATCTCAGAGCGGATTGGAATCCATAAGAGTACTGTTCATCGACTGCTCGCGACCCTGGAAAGACGCAATTTTGTTCGCCGCGATCCTGATTCGGGTATTTACCGGTTGGGGTACCGTTTGCTTCAAATGGCTTATTTGAGCCAGTTAAACATTGATCTGCGCCAAATTGTCCTTCCGTATATGCACATGTTAAATGAAAAATATATGGAAACAATTGACCTGGCCATTCTGGATAATGACGAAGTTTTATTTCTGGACGTTATCCAAAGCCCGCAGCGGGTTAAGCTCGCGTCATCGATGGGGCAAAGATTGCCAGCATTCAGCACAGCTTCAGGGAAAGCGCTTTTGGCGTACCTGCCCGAGGATGAAGCTTTGAGAGTGCTTCAGACCACCAACATCAGCTTTATTCCGAACGTTGTGCCAACCCGGGAAGCATTCCTGGAAGACATGCGCGCAACCAGAGAGCGCGGCTATTCCATTGACTGTGAAGGCCTGGAAACCGGAATTCATGCTGTCGGAGCGCCTTTGTTCCGGGCTGACGGAAAAGCAGTCGCCTCGCTTGCGATTGCTGGCCCGGCGTTTCGGATGGAATGTGGAAAACTTCAGAGGATTGGCGAGGAATTGCTCAGCGTGTGCAATGAAATCAATGATTTGCTCAAATCCGTAGCAAATATCTGATTGGCCAGCCTCTTGCTGACCCTCTTATAGACCCATTGAGCGTCAAATTGGCGCGCACGGAAACGAAAAGAAAACCTGTTTCAGGCATTTCATAAATTCAGCAAACAAGCGAATTATTGAAGTGTAATCATAAAAGCATCTGATGCAGCGCAAGCTTCAGACGCGTATTTATTTAGCGAACAAGACCAAAAGGAACAATACCGGTCCTATTAGCCGGTATATATGTTTAAGAGCTTTAGTACTACTGGTTCAACGATTGTCCTCAAGGTCTGCTCCTCAACGCCCCGGACTTTTGCTGTAATCTCAAGGCTTCCCAGGGATTCTCCGGTGAAGGTGCCAATAGCGATAATGTCACCACCGGCTTCGTAGATGGCTTGGGTGAGCTTCGCGATGGCACCGGGTTCGTTCCGAAGCAAAGCCGAAACCCTGACACCATATTCTCGGGCTCCAAGCAGCTCCAGGAACAGGCGGAAAAGGTCAGTTTCTGTAATGATTCCAACAACTTCCTCACCGCGCAGAACCGGCAGCGAACTGATTTTGTTATCAGCCATAAGGCGGGCAGCTTCTTCAACCGGCATGTCTTCTGGTGCAGTAATGACATCCTTCACCATGACATCTGAAACCTTGATGCGGTCGATCAGATAGTTCAGTTCCCATACACTAAGCGTGGTGGCCTTGGAGGGCAGCGCGTTTTCCAGATCATTCTGGGTGACCAATCCGACCATTTTGTTTTTCTCGACAACAACCATGTGGCGGATTTTTTCCTTCTTCATTAAGGTAACCGCGTCGTTCAGCGGCATGCTTGGCGGAACAGTGATAATGGGGGAAGACATTCTTTTGCCGACGATCATTTTGCGCTCCTTTATAGTAACAATGATGACTATGAATTACCCGGTTGAACCCGCGAACTGCATTGACCCTATAATTATACCAGTGGATGAAATCGTGTTGCAAAATATTGAAAAAGGTTTAGGGCAAAAAACCTTGCATGGCTGAGAAAAAGGCCAATCAGGGCTGTACGTCTTGCTGTAACTGATCCGAATCAATCCCTCAGCGGTCTACTGCCAGGAGTTGAGAAGAAGGCGGTTTTGCGACAGAACCACGGAAACCGCCCCGGCGCGACAGCGTCCCCCTTGTGGGGGCTCGAACGCGCAACCGAATGATTACAACCCCCTCCGCGGGGGTTCGAAGGCAGTCAAAAAAGAAATGCCCCCGGCGCGACAGCGTCCCCCTTGTGGGGGCTCGAACGCGCAACCGACTGATTACAACCCCCTCCGCGGGGGTTCGAAGGCAGTCAAAAAAGAAATGCCCTCGGCGCGACAGCGTCCCCCTTGTGGGGGCTCGAACGCGCAACCGACTGATTACAACCCCCTCCGCGGGGGTTCGAAGGCAGTCAAAAAAGAAATGCCCCCGGCGCGACTCGAACGCGCAACCGACTGATTACAACCCCCTCCGCGGGGGTTCGAAGACAGTTAAAAAGAAATGCCCCCGGCGCGACTCGAACGCGCAACCGACTGATTCGAAGTCAGGTACTCTATCCATTGAGCTACGGGGGCAAAAAATATTGCGAAGCTATTTACTTGACCTGATATCCAGGCTGGAATATTTTATCATCAAAACCCCCCATCTGACCACACCGGAAGAATTTGAAGCAGGTAAAGGAAAATTGAACAACCAGACTCATCACGGATCTCACACTGACGTTAATCGCAATAGCCCCCGAAAATAATCCCGCGGAAGATGCCCCTCGGTGTTAGGAAAAAGCCGCCAAACAGACAGGAATTATCCGTAGAAAAGCTAGCGATGTTGCGGCGCGAAGCTGATTCAATCAGAACTAAAACGCCGAATATTCCGGGAGAATGCGCATAGATAACGACACACTCAATTCCCAGAAGGACGCGCGTTATTGGTTTTGCAAATTAAAATAGTTATAAACCGCAGCCGAAAGGTTGGCAACCAACAGGTTCACCGGATCAAAAACCGCCTGGACGGGATGATGCGCGAACACCGCCAGGACATAATCCCCGCCGGGTGTGTATACTATGCCGGCGTCCGCGATGGTGTGGATGTAGCCGTCATCCACTTCGTAAGCCCAACCGTGCTTATGGGCGACCGTGACGTTGGCTGGCACGCCTGCCTGTATCAACACACCGATCCGATTCAGCCCCAGGTATTTCACCATCATCTGACATTCTTCTTGCGTTATCTCGCCGTTAAATGCCAATGGGAGTGAGCCGCCGTATTCTTTTGCGCAGAAATAAATATCTTCCAACAGCAAGCCCAGGTCTTCGGGGGTAGTCTGGACAAAGGGGTCTGGTTCGGTGTTGTAATCGTATCTTTGATTTGCCGGGGTCTTAAAGATCTGTAAAGGTGGCGAGCCGAGCATGAAGAAACGGCTCCAAAAAGTATTGGTAAGACCGAGAGCTTGCATGTCTTTGGTAACATCCAGGGGCGCGAAAGTGCTGCCGATCACTACTTTTGCCAGGGCGTCGGTTGAATCGTTATCGGACCGGTCCACCATCTGTTCCATCAGTTTTAATACGGTTTCGTCATATGGGCTGGAAAGACGTCGGAAGGCGGATATCAGCACCGGGATTTTGATGGTGCTCCAGGCAGAATAGGCGACATTCACGGGTATATCCTCATCGCCAATACGGCTGTGGGTAAAATGCAGCACCAAACCTGTTTGCAGGTCCTTTAAATAAAGCTCCACCAAACCATCGAAACTGGAGGCATCGATGATATCTTTTAACATGATTTCGAGCAGCCTAATCGAAGGTGTTGGCGCGCGAGTCTGACGAATTTCCAGGTTGACGACGCGTTCCGAGCTGGAAGCCAACGCGGCATTTATCCGCTGCAATGACAGGTCATAATCCATTTCCGTGCCCGAGACGCCGGGGTAAAAAACGCTTTCACCCGGCACCGGCATCGGTGGGGTGGCAGGAATGTCGTAGCGAATGGCAATTTCGTTTTTAAGATAGGCGCTTACACGCGCGTCGTCGTAAACTGCGTCCAATGGAATATCTTTTGAACTGATAGGTTTGTTCCAAAGATACTTCCAAAAGCCGCTCCAAAAAGATTCAGCAACGCGTTGTTTATCGGCAGCCGCAAGCATGTTCTCAATTTTCAGGGAAAAACCAAGCGATGCCGGGCGCACAAGCATCCGTGATTCCTGATAGCGAAGCTCAATTGGCGCGAGGTAAACCTGAACAAGGCGTTCGGATGCTTCTTCATAGGTCAGCCCGCCAACCGGAACGCCCGCGACGCGCAAACCTGTAGGAAAGGTGGCGCGAACGCGTGCGTAGCGGACCAACTCTACGGTGGTCAAAAAAACTGTCATCAGGAGTAAAAAAATTGCTGCCCAACGAATAAGGGAAGATCGTTTTCGCATACTGGTAGATTATAAACTGATCCGAAGTTTTGCAAATCCGCTGCCAAACGGTTCACAGTTTTGCGTATCTGTTTTATGAACCCCCGACTGAGGCTGAAAAGAGCTAGCGCATTATCGAAAATCCCATTCAACTGGTGCAGTAAGGCGTTTGAGATTGTGACGCGGAGAGCGGAGCGGGATTGTCTGATGCGGCTGATTTTAGAAATTCCGGCCGAAGATGAATCGGCGCGGTAATCCACGTTTCAACCCTGAACATTTTCATTTTTTGTGCGCGAGGTTCGCTGGAAAGACCAGGCTTTTCGTGTGATCAGAGGTTTGCTAAAAAAACTGACTTTGATGTTAGCTTTATTCCTAAACGCAAGGCGGACCAAAGAGACACCGCATGTCAGGTCAAATGATAATGTTACCGAACTGCCTTCATGAGTTCAAATGATATTGTTACTGAAGGTTCTTTAACATCGTTTTATAGAAATCGGCTTTTTCCAGTTGACCCGGACAAGGCAAAGCCAACAACGTTTCAATGGACCGCTCTATCTTCTCGCGTAACAGAAGTGGAATGACTGCTTTCCTGAAACCATCTGACACTCAGAGTCTGGTTTTATCCGAAAGGTCAGAAGCCAAAAGACGCTCGAGCGGAGGTTTAGCAGGAGCAAAGGTTCTTCTTTGCCTGCCACTGCCGCCCCGGTAACATTTTCATTTGATCTAACGAAAGCGTTTCAGTAACATTTTTGGTGAACTAATGCGGGATTTTTGACATTCACCCCAGATAATGATAGACTAAATGCAGTACCAGCGCCGTGAGGGCGCTTTTTTATGGGAGTATGGATGCGGTCCATCGCGTGGGATGATGAATCTCAACAACTCAAGATAATCGACCAGCTGGCGCTGCCGGGCGAATTGCGATACCTGGAAATCAATTCATCCGCGGGGTTGGCAGACGCGTTGACAAGCGCGGCTGTAAACGGCGCGCAGGCGTCAGCTATGTGCGGCGCGTATGGGCTCTTTTTCGCCTCGCGCGAAGTGGAAACGCGAGACCCGGCAGTCCTTCAGGAAGCAGTACGCAAATATCGCGAACATATTATGGCGGCAAGACCGACCGGCTACTGTCTGCGCGACCTGACCGCGCGAATAGTGCACCAGGCGGATGCGTTTGAGGGTGAGGTGGACGACTTGCGGGCTTTTTATTTTCGGGCAGCCCAAGACGCCGCAGAACAAAACATGAAGGCCCAACGCGCGATTTCCCGGTACGGGGCGGAGCTCATTCACGACAAGGCCGCAATCCTGCATCATGGGAATAGTGGCGGGTTGGCTGGAGTAGGGAACGGCACTGCCTTGGGCGTCATCCGCGCGGCGCATGAGCAGGGCAAACGCGTCCATGTTTACCTTACCGAGACGCGCCCACTGCTGGAAGGTTCGCGCCTGACTGCCTGGGAATTGGAGCAATACGGCATCCCTTACGAAATTGTGGTGGATTCCGCGGCTGGCTATTTGATGCGTACCGGGCAAATTGATAAGCTGTTCTTTGGCGCGGACTGCGCCGCGGCAAACGGAGATGTTGTCAATTCAATTGGCACTTATATGGTAGCTCTGGCGGCTTATGATAACGGCATTCCAGCGTACGCCGCCTTTCCGCTTTCGAGCGTGGATTTTGAGTGCCCCAGCGCGGAAAACATCATTATCGGGGAACGCGACCAGGCTGATATTTTCTCGCTCCAATACCGCGGTTTGCCGGCTGCCCCTGTAGGCGCCACGGCACGCAATTTCGCTTTGGACGTCACACCGAACCGCTTACTTTCCGGTCTGATTACAGATCGGGGTGTTTTGTATCCACCTTTTTTCAGGAGTTTATCCGTATTAAGACAGTTTGGGAGGGAAAAATGAAAATTGTGCTGACGGGTTCCATCGCGTTTGATTATCTGATGCGTTTTCCGGGATACTTTAAAGAGCATATCCTGCCGGAACACCTCGAAAAAATCAGCCTTTCTTTTTTGGTAGATGATATGGTGCGCCAGTACGGCGGCGTGGGCGCGAACATCGCTTATAACCTCGCACTGCTCGGAGAAAGACCGCTGCTCTTTTCCACGGCGGGGCAAGACTTTCCTGAGTATGGGCGCAGGTTGGAACAGCTCGGCGTGGATGTCAGCGGCGTGCGCGTCAGCGAAACCAAATTCACCGCTTCGTTTTTCGTAAATACTGACCTTTCAAACGCGCAAATCGCTTCGTTTTATACCGGCGCTATGGCAGACGCGGCTGATTTGCCGCTAAGCGAAGCCCACGCGCGGCCAGGCGATTTTGTGGTCAACTCACCGAGCGATCCCCGTGCGATGGAACGCTATATCGACGAGGCTAAACAGTTGGGGCTGCGCACTATCTTTGACCCCGGGCAGCAAATCATTCGTATGAACGGCGAGGCGCTCCGCAGGGGTATTTTGAACGCGCATGGTTTGTTTGTGAATGAGTACGAATTTGAACTCCTGCAAAAACATTCCGGACTCACCGCGGAAGAGATTTTGTGTCATCCAGAGTTCACGGTCATCACGCTTGGAAAACACGGCGCGCGCGTGCATACCTGCCGCGAAGATATTCATGTGCCAATCATTGAAGAAGCGCCGGTTGTGGACCCCACTGGCGTGGGGGACGCGTTTAGGGCGGGGTTTATGTTCGCCTATATGAGAGGAAAAGGAATGCGTTTGTGCGGCGAAATGGGCACAGTTGCCGCGGCGTACTGCATCGCTTGCAACGGCACGCAAAATCATAAGTTCACGCTGACGGAATTCAGAGATTATTTCCGCCGGCATTTTGACGATCAGGGTCAGTTAGACGACCTTTGTTAGAAAGAAAATACAACGGAGAAACTATGGAGAATTATCATATTAAAGACCTGAACCTGGCCGAGGGCGGCAGACGGCGCATGGATTGGGCTGCCCGGGAAATGCCGGTGCTGACCTCGCTTGAAGAACGCTTCCGCAAGGAACGGCCTTTCGAGGGCATCCGGATGGCGGCCTGCATGCATGTGACAACCGAAACCGCCAACCTGATGCGCACATTGCAAGCCGGCGGCGCGGATATCGTGCTGACTGCGTCAAATCCGCTCTCCACGCAGGATGACGTCGCGGCTGCTTTGGTCGCGCAGTATGAAATCCCGGTGTTCGCTGTCAAGGGCGAGGACGACGCTACCTATTATAAAAACCTGCGCGCGGCGCTGGACCATAAACCGCACGTGACGATGGACGACGGCGCGGACCTGGTGTCTACCCTGCATAAGGAGCGCCGGGATCTGCTGCCCGGGGTAATCGGCGGAACTGAAGAGACCACAACCGGTGTCATTCGCCTGCGCGCGATGGCCGTCGACAACGCTTTGGAATTCCCGATTATCGCGGTTAACGACGCGATGACCAAGCACTTCTTTGACAACCGCTACGGCACCGGTCAATCCACGGTTGACGGCATTGTGCGCGCCACGAATATCCTTTTGGCTGGCAAAACTTTCGTGGTTGCCGGCTACGGTTGGTGCGGCCGCGGGCTGGCAAGCCGCGCGCGCGGCATGGGCGCGAACGTTATCGTGACCGAAATCGACCCGGTCGTGGCTCTGGAAGCTGTCATGGACGGCTACCGGGTGATGCCGATGATTGAGGCCGCGGCGATTGGCGATATCTTCGTCACAGTTACCGGCGATCTGAATGTCATTGATAAGCACCACTTTGCCGCCATGAAAGACGGCGCCCTGGTTGCTAACTCTGGGCATTTTAATGTGGAAATCAACATCCCCGCCTTAGACGCTATGTCGGTTGAAAAACGCCTGGTGCGTCCGTTTGTGGAAGCGTACGAGCTGCCGGATGGGCGGACCATCCATATCCTTGGCGAAGGAAGGCTGATTAACCTGGCAGCCGCCGAAGGACACCCGGCTTCTGTGATGGACATGTCCTTCGCGAACCAGGCTCTGAGCGCTGAATACCTGATTAAAAACCGCGCATCGATGGCAAACAAAGTTTATGCCGTCCCGGAGGCGATTGACCGCGAAATCGCTCGGCTGAAGTTGGAATCCATGAAAGTGCGCATTGACACCCTCACCGAGGAACAGGTGCGCTACCTGAACTCGTGGGAAGAAGGCACGTAAATCGGCGTCAGATTGAATAGCAAAGAGCCATCCGGAAGGTTTCCGATGGCTCTTTTTCTTATCATTCAATTCACCCCTGAAGGTGGGTGGGACCCTTTGCCCCTGGCTCGTTCAGCTCACAGATGAATTCCGCTCAGAAATACCCACTACAAGCATATCAAGCCTTTGCGAGATTTCAGCGGGCGAACTGAACAGCGTAGGAGCACACACCCCCGATGCAGGGAGTAACCCCGAATGGGTCGGGCTGCGGCTCAAGCACCTGGGAGTGAAAGACCGGGCTTTTAGATGTTAGTAATCCTCGCCCTCCGCGCTGCTTTCCTCGCTGGAATCCCAGCTGCCCGTAACGTTATCCACGCTGCCAAGCGAACGAATGGTAGTCTCAATTTCTTTCATCAGCTCGGGGTTCTGGTTCAGGAAGTTCTTGGAGGCTTCGCGGCCCTGACCCAGGCGGCTGTCTTTGTATGAGTAGAACGAACCGCGCTTCTCGACCACTTCCAGGCTTGTCGCCAGGTCCAACAGGTCGCCCGCTTTGGAGATGCCCTCGTTGTACATGATGTCAAATTCCGCGGTGCGGAAGGGAGCGGAGACTTTGTTCTTGACTACCCGCACGCGCACCCGGTTGCCAACAATTTCTGCGCCGACTTTGATGGACTGCACGCGGCGCACATCCAACCGCACTGAGGCGTAGAACTTAAGCGCCATGCCGCCAGTGGTCGTTTCCGGGCTGCCGAACATCACCCCGATTTTCTGGCGCAGTTGGTTGGTGAAGATTACCGCGGTTTTGGTCTGGTTAATCGCTCCAGAGAGTTTGCGCAGCGCCTGGGACATTAACCGCGCCTGTACTCCCATGGTAGGGTCGCCCATGTCGCCTTCAATTTCGGAGCGGGGAACGAGCGCGGCAACCGAGTCCACGACCACCAGTTCCACTGCGCCAGAACGCACCAGGGTTTCAGCAATTTCCAGCGCCTGTTCGCCGGTATCTGGCTGTGAAATGAGCAGCTGGTCTATGTTCACGCCGCAGCGAGCCGCGTAGACAGGGTCCAGGGCGTGCTCCATATCGATAAAGGCTGCCGTGCCGCCGCGCTGTTGGCACTCCGCCACGATGTGCTGGCAGAGGGTCGTCTTTCCGGAGGATTCGGGGCCAAAAATTTCGGTGATGCGGGCTTTGGGGATGCCGCCGACTCCCAGCGCCAAATCCAAGGAGAGCGCGCCGGTTGGGATGGCTTCCACCTGCATTTGGTGCGCCTCGCCCAGGCGCATAATGCTGCCTTCGCCATAGCGTTTGACGATGTCGTTCAGGGCTTTATCCAACACCGCTTTTTTCGCGTCGTTCATGTTTTGGTCTGAAGATAAACCGGGTTGGGATGAGGGGGTCTTTTTGGCGGGCATAATGTCTCCAGTTAGATTCTACCTGATAACTGCTCTAAATATAGCACAATTGTTCGATGTGTCAAGACTCAGCAGCTGATGCAGCGGCATTCCATGTAGAAGCGTTTGTCTTTAGCATGCCCCATGGAGAAGGTCTTCCGCGGCAGCGCGCCGTCCAGGATAACAGTTTTAAAGAATGTATGCTTAGAAATCGGCGGGAGGAAGAAGCCGATATTCCTGGGTTGGGAGCCTAATTCCTGCACGGTCTCATCGCCGTGAACATAATCAATCCGGGTTTCCGGATGACTGTTCAGGAAGGCGTCGAGATATTCCTGCAGGCTTCCCGCCGGCAGATTATGCGGCGGCTTGGTAAACTCAATCAGCACGAGACCCGCGCCGCTGACGCAGCCGATTTTTTGTTCGTCCGCTTTCTGGCTCAAAACAGCGTCGGAAAGCTCTTCAAAGCTGCTAACCGGGTTAATTCGGATGTGAGAGGCGAATGCCCTCTCCAACTGCTGGAGAAAATCAGGCCGCGCATTAAACAGCACACGATGAATGGCTTCGAATTTTATGGCGGGGTCGTGCAGGTTGACGATTTCGACAAGGGCGTAGCGCGCGGGATGGTCCATCCCAACCGTAGGTTTGAGTTCCTCCCAGATGGCTTTAGCGGTGGCAAGCGAATGGTTGCCGTCGCCCATCGCGAACAGCAGTGGGGGGGTATCGGCAGGGAGCTGATATTTCTCCGCGTATGCCGACGGCTCAATCAGGGCAGAAAGCCCCGAGAACACGCTGTTCACCAATGCCGGCTCGGAAACCAGCCGACCCTGCAGGTGACCGCTGCCGAACATGAGTTCAAAATCGTAGCAGAGCGGCAGCCGTTCTTTTGCCTCCAGCACTTCTCCGAGGACTTTGAACTGCGGGTCGTCATACAAGACCAGGATGTGAGGAAGCTCCAGCGGCGCTCCGCGGCGGACTTGCATGCGCGGGGGGAGTCGGTCCAGAATGGTGCCTTCAGTGGCCCGGATAAGCGTCTGGGAGCCCTGGTTGTAATCATAAGTTTCCAGGTCCAGCGCGACCATTAATCCCGTTTGGGTTTGGTTGGAATGCTGGCGTTCCACCAGCACAAATCCATCCTGCGCGGCGAGGAAACCCGACCGTAAATAGCTCCGCATGGCATCCTGGGTGGCTTGGATCCGGTCCTGCACATCCGGGTTGTTTAAATACACCTCAGGGAGAATCATGCGTAAGGTGGAAGGCGCGTCTCCGACAAATTCATTGACACGCTCCCAATAAGAAGGCTGAGATGTGAATTGGTCGCAAGCGATTACAGCCCAACGGGTATGGTCTATCTCCTTATCGGGCAGTAAAATACGCGGAACCGCGACGCCGATTTTTTCTGAAATATTCAACGGGGCACCCCTTGTCTGAAGAGATGCCCCAATTGTATCAGAGAAAATTATCCAGCCATAAAGGAAAGCCCGACAGCGCCGTTCCCGACATGGCAGCCGAGCACCGGGCTCAGGTCCGTCGCCAGTTCCTCCTCAATTTGGAAACGCTTATGGGCTTCTTTGCGCAGTTCTTCGACGGCCTTGGGAGCGTCCGCGGAAACCAAACCGAGGAATTCAATCTTGCCGTGAGGGCCAACGCTCTGTTCAGCCAGATCCAGCAGGTGCTGATGGGCTTTGCGCGTGGTCCGAACGCGGTCCACCGGCACGATTAACCCGTCTTCGAGACTCAGGATTGGCTTAAGATTGAGCGCCGTGCCCAGAAAGGCTGCCGCGGTGTTGATGCGCCCGCCTTTGTGCAGGTATTCAAGCGTCTCGACGGCAAAGAAAACCTTGGAGCGGCTGGCAGCCTCTTTGGCGATGTTGCTGCACTCCAACAGCGTGGCGCCTTGTTTGGCAGCCCGCGCGGTCTTCATCACAATCGCGCTGAGTGGAATGGAGGCAAGCAGGGTGTCTAAAACTTCAACCCGCCCGGCAGTCACCTGCCGGAGCGCCATCATCGCGGAATCGTAAGTTCCTGATATTTTGGAAGAAAGCGGGAGGGTCAGGATGTCGTAATTTTCGGCAATCAGCTGCTCAAATACCGTTATAAACGCCGCCGCGCTGGGTTGGGAGGTCGTTGGCAGGGTTTTTGCGGCTGGCAGCATCTTGTAAAACTCAGCCGGGGTAATATCAACAAAATCAACATAGTTTTTGCCGTCCCAATGGATATTGAGCGGGACGATATGAAGATTCAGTTCATCGATGATGGAGCGGGGGAATGCTCCGGTACTATCCGTGACAATGGCTACTTTTCTGGACATTGTGTTCACCTCATGAAATTGGGATAACTACATGCTATGCTTAACACCGCCTTCCGGGCAGAGTTGCGCCGGGCTGGCGCGCTTGCTTTTGAATCCAGCCGTAATTAAGGTATGATATAAGCCTTGTTAATAATGATACAGACTGGTCCGTTATATGTTTGAGAATCTTTCTGACAAACTGAACAGCGTTTTCCAGAACTTGCGCAGACGGGGCAAGCTTTCGGAAGCTGACGTGGAAGCCGCGATGCGCGAGGTTCGCCTGGCACTGCTTGAAGCGGATGTGAATTACGGCGTGGTGAAATCCTTCACCGCCAGGGTGAAACAACGCGCGATTGGCGCCGAGGTTTCCAAGGCGCTCAACCCCGCTCAGCAGGTCATAAAAATCGTCAATGAGGAACTTATCCAGACGCTGGGGCAGGCAGAACCACTGAACCTGAAAGGCGAAAAACCTTACGTGCTGATGCTGGTGGGTTTGCAAGGTTCCGGTAAGACCACCGCAGCCGCGAAACTGGCGAAACAACTGCGCGCGCGGGGCGAAAGGGTGCTGTTGGTCGCCGCGGATATCTACCGCCCCGCCGCCGTCAAACAACTGCAAACCCTTGGCGAAAAACTGGATGTCCCTGTTTTCGCGCTTGAGGGCGCGAAACCGGTAAAAATTGCCCGGGACGCCTATGAAAGCGCGCGCAGAGGCGGTTACACCGTGCTTATCCTGGATACCGCCGGGCGTTCGCAGTTGGACGACGACCTGATGCAAGAATTGGTCGGCATTCAAAACGCGGTCAAATGCAATGAAATTTTGCTCGTCGTAGATTCTATGACCGGTCAGGAAGCTTTGAACATCGCCCAGGGTTTCCACAAGGCAATCCCGGTCAGTGGGTTGATTATGACCAAAATCGACGGTGATGCCCGCGGCGGCGCGGCAATTTCCATCCGGGAAGTGACAGGCATTCCCATAAAGTTCCTCGGCACAGGGGAGGGGATGGACGCCCTGGAAGTTTTCGACCCGGCCCGCGTCTCCTCACGCATTTTGGGGATGGGCGATTTGCTTGGTCTGATAGAAAAAGCGGAAAGCGCTTATGCCGGGCAGGTGGAGGCTGAAGAAGCTGGAAAACTGCTTTCCGGCGAGTTTACCCTGGAGGATTTTGCCAAACAGCTGCGCCAGATAAAAAAGATGGGTTCGCTGTCTTCGGTTCTTGAAATGATGCCCGGGCAGTTTGGGGCTGTCGCCAAGAATGTGAATCATCAGGATGCCGAAAATCAATTAAAGACGGTTGAGGCGATTATTAATTCCATGACTGTGGCGGAACGCAGAAACCCAAAACTTCTGAATGCCAGCCGGCGCAGACGCATTGCGGCGGGCTGCGGTAAGGATGTACAGGACGTCAACCGTTTGATGAAACAATTTAGGGATATCCAAACCCTGATGAAACAGTTCCAAAAATCCGGAGGACGTGGTAATATTAATAGATTGTTTGGTTCGCCCCGGAACTGAAGAAAAGGATATGCACCCTTCAGCATACTCTCAACCTTCGATCCAGAACCGGGTTTTATTTTGAAACATAGTTTAGGAGTATTAAGTCAATGGTACGTATTCGTTTACGCCGTGTTGGTTCCGCCCACCAGCCCCATTATCGTGTAGTCATCGCGGATAAAGAAAGCCCGCGCGACGGTCGTTTCCTCGAAATTGTTGGTCATTACAATCCCAAAACCAACCCGAGCACCATTCATTTCGATGAAGAAAAGATTTATCATTGGTTAAGCGTGGGCGCGCAGCCTTCGGAATCGGTGCAGAAACTGTTCAAAATCGTCAAGCTGGACGAGCGCTATCAGCGTCTGAAATCCGGCGAGGAAAAAGCGACTTTGCTTGCGGAAGCTGAAAACATCTACAAAAACCGCGTCAAAGATCCTTCCACCGCGCTGACCAAAGAATCGAAATAGGTTGGTTAATTATGGAACGCGAAACCCTTTCCGGTCTGTTGGAATATCTTGCCAAATCGCTGGTTGATAAACCCGAAGCTGTCAAGGTCGAGACATACCGGGATGGTCAGTTGGTCCATCTCGATCTAATTGTCGATTCTGAAGACATCGGGCGCGTCATTGGAAAACACGGACGCGTCGCCAACGCTTTGCGGGTGCTTTTGCGCGTAGTCGCGGCTCGCGGCGGTCAGCAAGTGGCGATGGATGTTGTGGATTTCCAGTAATCCCAACCAAAAGTTGGAATGAACAAGTCTCATGACCCTAAAGCAGGTTCGGATGCTAATGACGAGCCTGCTTTTGTCTTAATCGGGCGATTGCAGCGCGTGCACGGCGTTCGCGGCGAAATCGCGATGGGCGTGCTGACCGACTTTCCAGAGCGTATTCGGCGAGGGAAAAAAGTCTTCATCGGCCCGCTGCGCCAACCATTCATCCTGAGCTCCGTCCGTTCCAAAGACCAGCTTTTGCTGCTCAGCTTCGAAGGCGTTCGCTCCCGCGAAGAAGCCCAGGCGCTTACCAATCTGGAAGTGTTCAACACGGTGAACGGGCAGCCGCCGCTGCCGGAAGGGAGCTTTTACCACCATCAGCTCATCGGGCTGCGGGTCTTTGAAGACGCGGTCTGCATCGGGCAAATCAGTGAAGTGCTCGTAACCGGCGCGAACGATGTTTTTGTGGTGAAGGGCGCCGACGGCAGTGAGTTACTGCTGCCCAATATCCCGTCGGTCATCCTGAAAGTGAACCTGGAAGACCAACGAATGGACGTGCACATTCTCGAGGGTCTGCGGGGGTAAGTTTGGGAGAGCGGGATTATTGGTTGGCGTTAAGTACGGTGAGGGGCATCGGGGCGGTGCGCTTTCGCCGCCTTTTGAATTACTTCGGACAGCTCAGTCTGGCATGGAACGCGTCCCGCGCGGAACTCATCGCGGCCGGATTGACCGAAAAGCTGGCGGATGCGGTGGTGCAAAAGCGCGCCGGTTTAGACCCCGCGGGAATTTCGCCCGCCCTCAACAAGAAAGCTATCCAAACCCTGACCTGGGAAGACGGCGACTATCCGCGTTACCTGAAAGAAATTGACCAGCCTCCACCGGTGCTGTACTACCGCGGATCCATACTTCCAGAAGATGATTTGGCTGTTGGCATTGTCGGGACGCGCAACGTGACCGCGTATGGCAAACAACTCACCAGGGATACCGCCACGTATCTGGCAGCCAACGGAGTTACCATCGTCAGCGGGCTCGCGCGCGGCGTGGACGCTATCGCGCATCAGACCGCGGTTGAACAAGGTGGACGGACGCTGGCTGTGTTAGGCTCTGGCGTGGATGTGATTTATCCGCCCGAGCACCGCGCCCTGGCGGAAAGCATCATCGCGCACGGCGCGCTGATCAGCGATTATCCACCCGGCACCCAACCGGACGGCGTGAATTTTCCACCGCGCAACCGGATAATTTCCGGCCTCTCACGCGGGACGGTGGTGATTGAGGCTGGCGAAAGCAGCGGCGCGTTAATCACCGCCAAATTCAGCATTGACCAGGGGCGGGAGGTGTTTGCCGCGCCTGGGTCTGTGCTTTCTCCCATGAGCCGCGGCACGAATAATTTGCTGGCGGCTGGCGCGATTCCGCTCACCAGCCCGACGGTCATCCTCAAATGCCTGAACATCAGCCAAGCCCGCCCGCCGAAAAGCGAAACAAAGCCCGCGCTGGACGTTGAGGAAGCGCGCATCCTGCGGGCGCTGGGGCAGGATACGCTGCATATTGACGACCTGTGCGGCATACTTGGCACCAGCGTGGAAAAGCTGACCGCGCAGCTGACGATGATGGAGCTGAAAGGTTTGGTCTTGCGGGCGCGGGGGATGGAATACAGCGCCAGTCAAAGCTGGAATTCGGATTGAACCAACCTCCCTGGCTCCGCGCCTGGTAGAACCCCTGAATTTGACATAAAAATGAATATGGTATTATAGGTGGGCAATTTTTGGGTAACGATTTTTGAGGTGTATTCTGGAAGCTTATTGTCTTAAATGCAAAGAAAAACGGGAAATGTTGGACGCTGAAGCCGGCTTCACCGTCAACGCGAAACCGATAACCAAGGGAAAATGCCCGGTTTGCGGCACGACCATGTCCAAACTTGGGTTAACGGAGGCTCACGCGGGTCTTGAAAAGCCGGCTGTGCAAAGCGCACCGAAACCCCAGACGAAAGCCGCGCCTAAATCCGGAGTTGGTAAGCAGGCTGGGAAGGCCGGCACGGCAAAAGCAGAGCCTGCGGCAAAAACCGCCCCGAAAACCAGGACCCGGAAAGTGACTAGGAAGAGCCAAAAATATGACGCGCTGTTAGCTTCTACAGCCCCATATCAAGCGGTTGAAAACCTGGTCATCGTCGAATCACCCGCGAAGGCCAAAACGATTGGGAAATATCTGGGCAATAAGTACAGCGTGGTCGCTTCCGTCGGACATATCCGGGACTTGCTCAAATCTCAATTGAGCGTGGACGTGGAAAACAATTTTGAACCCAAGTACCGCGTCCCCAATGAAAAGAAAGCGCTTGTCCGGGAAATCTCGGCCATGGCCGCCCAAAGTGAAAAAGTATACCTGGCAACCGACCCCGATCGGGAAGGCGAAGCCATTGCGTGGCACCTGATGGATACGCTGCAAATCCCCCCCGAGAGGACCGAGCGCGTGGTTTTCCATGAGATAACCAAAGACGCGATTACCAAAGCCTTCGGGCACCCCCGGGAAGTCAACATGGAATTGGTAAACGCTCAACAAGCCCGGCGGATTCTGGACCGTTTGGTGGGTTACGGCGTCAGCCCGATTTTATGGAAAAAGGTGCGCGGTGGTCTGACCGCGGGTCGGGTACAGTCTGTCGCGCTGCGCCTTGTTGTGGAACGTGAACGCGAAATTGAAGCATTTATCCCCGTGGAATATTGGCTGATTGAAGCGCTCTTCACCCCTGAAGGCGGCAAGAAAAGCTACCATGCCAAACTGGCGAAAATTAACCAGGCTGCTCCCGAACTTCCGGATGAAGCGACCACAACAGCGATTGTCGAAGACATCCGCAGCGCCGCGTACAGGCTCGATTCACTCAAGACCACCCAACGCAACCTCAACCCAAGCGCTCCTTTCATCACCAGCACCCTGCAGCAGGAAGCCTCCCGTAAGCTCGGGTTTCCATCCAAGAAGACCATGATGATTGCCCAGCAGCTTTACGAAGGCATCGATATTGGCAACGGCGGTGAAACCGGTTTGATTACCTATATGCGCACCGATTCGGTGCACGTTGCTCCGCAGGCGGTGGAAGAGGCGCGCGCGTTTATCCTGAAAAGATACGGCCCGGAATTTGTGCCAGCCAAACCGCCCGTCTATAAAACCAGGGCGGCATCCGCGCAAGAAGCGCACGAAGCCATCCGACCCACCTCAGCCATGCGCGAGCCAATCGCTATCAAAGCGCATCTGACCGCCGACCAGTACCGACTCTACACGCTGATATGGCAGCGGTTTGTGGCGTCTCAGATGACTTCTGCCCTGCAGGAAACGACCACCGCTGAGGTCCTGGGGCACAGCCCGCAGAATGAGTACCTGTTCCGCGCGTCCCACAGCAGGATAATCTTCAAAGGGTATCAAATCCTTTATCAGGAAGCCGGCAGCGAAGACGGACCCGAGGAAGAAGAAGACGGCGAACTCCCGCTTTCGGATTTATTCGAAGGGCAAACCCAACTGCTGGAGGATGTTGAATATTCACAGCATTTTACCCAGCCGCCGCCGCGCTATACGGAAGCCTCGCTGATTAAGGTGTTGGAAGAAAACAAGATAGGGCGCCCATCCACATATTCGCCCATCATCTCCACCATACTGGCGCGCGGATATGTAACCACGGAATCGAAACGCTTTTTACCGACCGAGACGGGTTTTCTGGTTAATGACCTCGTGGTTGAGTATTTCCCATCTGTTGTGGATATCGGCTTTACTTCTGAAATGGAAGAGAAACTGGATGAGATTGCTGCCGGCAAACAAAGCTGGGTGGAGGTTATGCGCGAATTTTACCGCCCCTTTGAAGCCAGCTTAAATTACGCTAACGAACATATGCCCGAGAAGCGCATTGAACCCAAAAAACTGGGCAGAGCTTGCCCGCTGTGCGGGAGCGAATTGGTATTACGAGACGGCAGATTCGGGAAGTTCGTCAGCTGCAGCAATTTTCCGACTTGCCGCTTTACGGAAAACCACCTGGAAAGAATCGGTGTGGTTTGCCCGACCTGCAAGGAAGGCGATGTGGTGCGCAAACGCACCCGCAAAGGACGCGTATTCTACGGTTGTTCGCGCTATCCGGAGTGCGACTTTACCTCCTGGAGCGAACCGCTGAAACTAAGCTGCCCAAAGTGCGGCGGCGTATTGGTGGCGCAGAACAAGCACCTTGCGCGCTGCCTCGCGTGCGGGGAAGTATACACGCTTGAATCCCTCGCGGAGAAAAACGTCTGAACTGGTATAAATCCTGCACCTCAAGCATTAGAGTGTTCTTATCACTGTGAGGTGCAGGAGTATGGAAAATTTCATCGAATCGTTAAAACAAAAACTGAGCAATCCCGTCTATCTGGCGATTGCCGCGGGGATTGTGGGCATCCTGATTGGATTGGCCATTGGCTGGGGTGTCTTGCCAGTCCAGTGGACGGATACCAACGCCGAGACCATGCGCGCTGACTTGCGTCAGGACTATTTACGCATGGCGATTACCAATTACAACCTGACCTTTGATGCCGCCAAAGCCCAGCAGTTGTATCGGGAATTGGGGAAAAATGCCGGCTCAACACTGACTGAAGTCCAGGCAAATCCGCAGTTCCTGAACGCGGACCAGATTAACCGCTTTATCACGGCTGTCCAGGCTGAACCGGGCGTTGTGCCGCGGCCCGACGAAAACCCACATCAAACCCCAACCATCAAGGAACCCGCCAAGCCCAATACCGCGCTCAAGCTTGGGTTCATCCTTCTGGGGCTTTTGGTGCTCGGAGCCGCTGGGGTTTATGTGTTTTACTTGCGCCCGAGAATAAAGCCGGCTGGCGCGGCTGTGCCGCAGGCGAGACCAGCCGCGGTGCCGCAAACTGCCGCCCGCTCCTATCGGGCTGCCGCGCAAACTCAGGGCGTGCAGACCAACAACCGGAATTATGAGTATCAGGCGGCGGTTCCGGCTTACGAAAGCCCCACGTATGCCCGCCCGAATGGAAAGAACGCCGTGGCTTCAGAAAAACCAGTTGCCCAGTTCATGAGCGTCTATATGTTTGGGGATGACCTCTATGATGAATCTTTCACTTTTGACTCGCCAAACGGTGAGTTTTTGGGTGAGTGCGGTGTGTCGATTTCGGATGTTATCATCGCGGGGGAGCCCAAAAAGGTCTCCGCTTTTGAAGTCTGGTTGTTTGACAAGAACGATATTCAAACCGTTACCAAAGTGATGATGAGCGAACAGGTTTTTTACGACCCAATCCTCAGGCAGCGCCTCGAGATGAAAGGCGAACCAATCCTGGCGGAAGCTGGAAGGCTGTTTGAGCTGCAGACTGCCAGCTTGCGGATGGAAGCCCGGATTGTTGAACTGACTTATGGTGATGAGCCGGCGCTGCCAGTGAGTTACTTCCAACGCGCGACGATTGAACTTGCGGTCTACCGCATATAATTCCACAAAAAAAAGCTGAGGTAAAATCCTCAGCTTTTTTGTGTATCCTGCTTCAGGTTATTCAATTTTCTTGATTGTAAATTCAATGAAACCGCCGGGGGTTTTAACGGTTACCTTATCCCCGACGCGTTTATCCAGCAGGGCGGAGCCAATCGGGGATTCATAGGATATTTTGCCCTGCAGCGTGTTCACCTCGCTTACCCCGACCAGTTCGAAGACCTCTTCAGATTCGCCAGCTTCCTGAACGGTCACTTTATTCCCAATCTGGACTTTGCCGGTCATCACGCCGGGCTCATCAACAACCTCAGCGTTGGCTAGGATTGTCTCAACTTCCAAAATCCTCCCCTCCAAAAAGCCCTGATCCTCTTTGGCGGAGATGTAATCCGCGTTTTCGGACAAATCGCCATTTTCAATAGCGTGCTTCAAACGCCGGGATATTTCCTGTCGGCGAGGACCTTTCAAATCGGCGAGTTCTTTTTCCAGTTGTTCTTTTCCAGCTTTTGTAATAATTAATGGGTTTTTCATTACGATACAGCTCTGTTTCCTAAGGTAATGTGTCTGCGTCAAACAAACGTTTATATTCATCTATCGCGAAACGGTCGGTCATCCCGGCAATATAATCGCAGATGGTTCGTTCAACCCCGCGCTCGGCAGCTAATTCCTGAACCGCTGCTGGCAGCGTGGCCGGCGTTTTCTGGTATATCCCGAACAACTCGGTAACGATTCTTTCCGCTTTTGCGGACATCCGCACGACGCGGTAATGCCTGTACAGCTTCGCGAACAGAAAATCTTTCAATTCCCGATTGCGGCGGTACATATCTTCGCTGAAGCCGACCACATTATACGGCAGTTTCTGGACATCCAGGGCGGATTTGACGTTGCTCTTGCGCAAGTATCGGTCGATGGATTGAATTAAATCGGTAACTTCAAAGTTAATCAGCCGCCGGATGATCTGATGGCGGGATAAGTCGTCCAAATAGTCAGTTTTTCGCCTGCCGATGCTTTCGTTTACGATTTCCCAGATGGCGATGCCGTCCAGTTGAGACGGGGTAATCATTCCGGAGCGCAGACCATCGTCCAGATCGTGGGAAGTGTACGCGAGTTCGTCCGCCACATTCGCGATTTGAGCCTCCAGGTGTCCGCGCAATTCGGGGGAATACTCCTTGGCGTCGGCGACATCATAATCAGTTTCGTGTTTGACCATGCCTTCCAGGACTTCCCAGCTCAGGTTCAGACCCGGGAAGTCCGGATAGCGGTTTTCGAGGGTTGTAACGATACGGACTGATTGCTGATTGTGATTGAAACCGCCAAAGTCCCGCATCAGACGCGCCAGAGCGGCTTCACCTGAATGCCCGAATGGGGGGTGCCCCAGGTCGTGCGCGAGGCAAATTGTTTCGACCAGGTCTTCATTGGCGCCAATGGAACGGGCGATTGAGCGCCCGAGTTGGGCGACTTCCAAGGAATGGGTCAGACGCGTGCGGTAGTAATCGCCTTCGTGGTTGATGAATACCTGGGTCTTGTATTCCAGGCGGCGGAAGGCAGTAGTATGTAACACGCGTTCGCGGTCGCGTTGGAAGCGGGTCCGAAAGTCGGCTTCCTCTTCCGGGTAGCGCCGCCCTTTAGAGTCTTTGCTGTGAACCGCGTAGGGAGCCAGGGTTTGGTTTTCGTATTCTTCCAATTGCGGTCGGGTAAAAATCATAGCTCACAATCCATTTCTGCAAAAAAAGCGTTTGTTCTGTTGTTCCTATTATATGAGAAGCTGCGCCAATCTGCCCTGTTCGTCTATCAGCCAATTCGCGTCCCGACCAATTCGCCGCCCAGAATTTTGCTCAGATTTTCCGGCACCCTGCCGGAAAAGATGACCGCTTGCATGCCGGGCAGCTGCTTGCATAGGTTTTGCATCAGCTGCACCTTGCTGAGCATGCCGCCAGTCACATCCATGCTGGCGGAGCCCTGTAAATACGTGGTTTTTTCAGCGTCTTTGCTGATGAAACTGAGCGGGTCTTGATTGCGCGGGTAATCCGCGAAAACCGCGGTTTCTTCGCCAGCCAGAAGGATTTTTGCGGGGCGGAAGGCAAGCGCGAGGTGAAAAAACAGGTCTTCAGTAGAGAGAATTGTCCCGCCGATTGTCAGGTCGCACACCACATCCCCGTAGACCAGCGGAATCAAACCATTGGACAAGACGCTGGCGATTGGCGCGAGTTCCCAGGCATGGATTATATGGTTATTGGTCACCACGCAGGCGGATGGGGGGAACGAGATAACCGGCAGCCCAGCTTGCAGGCAGGCTGCGAGTACGATTTGGTGCAGCCGGTGAGCACTCGCCCAAACGGATTGGTAACCCTGCCAATCCACAGCGGTAAAGACACCCTCGCGGGTTCCCGCCTGGCTGGCGGCGTGGTGACCGAAAGAACCGGAGCCGTGACCCAGCAAGAGCTTGAGGTTGGGGCGCTCCCGGTGAATTTTGCAGACTTCCGATAGTAAGTTGGTTAGCGAATCCAAATCGGCGGTTTCTGCGCGGTCTTTATCGGTAATTAGTGAACCGCCGAGCTTGAGGAAAACCAGGTTGGGGTCTATTCGCGCTTCAGGCATTGGCGGCTTCCTGCTTCAGCACGGTATGATAAACGCTGCGCGCTCCCGCTTTCAACAGGGCGTTTCGCACGCGCTCCAGTTGGTCTGGCGCTGTCAGGGCGAGCATGTGTCCGCCCTTGCCTCCGCCTGTTAATTTGGCGCCTAAGGCGCCAGCCTGGCGCGCCGCGCTAATCAGCGTGTCCAATTCCGGGCAAGACAAATTCAGCAGCGTGAGCAGTTCCTGGTTGCGATTTAACGCGTCTCCCAGGGCCGGCTGATCTCCCATCCGCAGCGCGCGAACGCCCGCTTGTGTCAGGCTGCCAATCTCCCGGATAATCGCGCCAATATTTTCGGGGTTTTCGCTGTAATCCTGCGCCAATTGACTGACAGTTAGCGCGGTCGCCTTCTTGACCCCGCTGTCGGCCACCAGCAGATGAAAATCGTCGGTTGAACGGATAACTTCGAAACCGCTCGCCTTGCTGAATAGAATTGGCTGCTCATATACCACGACGGTATTGTCGATGCCAGATGGTCTGCCGTGGATGAGGGTTTCGGACTCGAAAGCCAGGGCGTTCAGGCGTTCGGAGTCCAACGGATGCCCAAGGAAGGCAGAAAAGGCGCGCATGAGCGCCACCGCTAATGCCGCGCTGGCGCCTAAACCGGAGGAGATGGGGATTTCGGTGGTTAGATTGAGCTTGCAGGTGGGGAGGCGCTCAATTCCAAGCTCAGTAAGCACCAGGGTCAGGGCATTGCGGACAAGATTGTTTTCGGGCAGCAGAGACCATTCCTGATCCAGGTCCAGATCCCGGGCGAAAATGTGAATTCTGCCGGAAGGAGCGCCAATCCATGCTTCCACTGCCGCTCGGGCGCGCAGACCGGAGAAGGGAACAGCCAGGGCGGGCTCGCCATACACGACGGCGTGTTCGCCCAATAAAATCAGTTTAGCGCAAGCGCTGGCAGAAATTGCCGGCATCGGTGCTCCTCAGAAGAAAAAGTAGAGAATGATAACGACGGAAATTGCCCACAAAGCGACCGTAATTTTCAGGGGTAAATCGTTCAGGAGCACTTCTTCGGGCGAGGATGCCAGGCTGCTGTTTTGCAGGATGACCATGTAGCGGAAAATGCCGTACAAGACGAACGGGATGGTTAACATCATCATCGAGTTGCTTCCGTCCGGGTGGGATGAAAAGGTGTACAGGCAGTATGTGATTAAGATGCTGCTGAGCATGACCACCAACAAATTGTTGAGCAGCGGCGCGGTATATCCGTACAAAACTTCGCGATGCGCGCCGGCCTGGTCTTCCAACAGTTTGATTTCTGATAAGCGCTTGCCAAATCCGAGATAAAGGGCGAGGAAGGTCGTCAGAACCAAAAGCCAGGGCGAGAAGTAATTAACCTGAATCACCAGCACGCCGGCAGCCACCCGCAGCACAAACCCCAACGCGATAACCATCACGTCAATCAGGATGATTTTCTTGAGCCACTTGGAATAGGAGAGTATTAACGTGGTATAGACCAGGCAGATAATTCCGAAGTTCGTTGAAAGCGCGAACGCCGCCGGGAAGGCAATCAGCGCCAGGACCGCGGCAAAAATACGAGCGCTGCGCAGGCTCAATCTGCCGCTCGCGATCGGCCGATGCCTCTTCTGGGGGTGCATAAGGTCGGCTTCCACGTCCAGAATATCGTTCAGGGTATAGGTCAGGCCTGAAACCAGGCAGAAAATGAGGACTGCGCCAGTGACGCGCAGCAAGGGACCCAGGTTGAGGAGCTGCCGGTCAAAAACCAGACCCGCGTAAATCACCAGGTTTTTTATCCATTGTTTTGGACGCAGAGTTTCAAGATATGCGTTCACGTGAAATATCTTATCACAAACCTTATTAAGACTTAAAGAGTGGCAAAGCCTGAATTAGCGGATACAATAGAACCATGAAGAAAATACGGTTGGACCAACACCTGATCAATAAGGGGCTGGCGGAAACCCGCTCCAGAGCCCAGCGGGCAATCGAAGAAGGTCTGATTAAGGTGGATGGGAAAATCGCGGTTAAAGCCTCCCAGATGGTTAAGCCGGATTGTTCCCTGGTGCTATTGGCGCAACCGGAATTCGTTTCAAGGGCGGGAGCAAAACTGAAAGCAGCTCTGGAAACTTTTAAAGTCAGCCCGCTCACGAAGATTTGCGCGGATGTAGGCGCTTCGACCGGCGGCTTCACCGACTGTCTTTTACAGCGCGGCGCGGCAAAAATTTACGCGATTGACGTCGGGCAGGACGAACTGCACACCAGCTTGCGGAACCACCCGCTCGTGGTGGTGATGGACCGCACAAACGCCCGCCAGCTGCAAAAACTGCCGGAACCTCCCGAACTTGTCACAATTGACGTTTCGTTTATCTCGCTGGACTTCATTTTGCCCGCGGTAAAAATGTGGTTTGAGGGGAAAGCCGGAGATATTATCGCTTTGGTGAAGCCCCAGTTTGAGGCCGGCAAGGAAGAAATCCAAAGACATAAAGGGGTCATCCGGGATAAGAAAATTCACGCGCGCGTTTTGGAGCATGTAATGAGCCAGGCACAGGCTTTGGGTTTTCAGACCGCCGGGTTGATTGCCTCTCCGATTACCGGTTCAGACGGTAACGCCGAATTTTTGCTGTGGCTGCGCCTCGGCAGGGATGAAGAAAACATCGCGATTCAGGATGCCATCGCGCGGGTAATCCCCCCTGAAACCGACTGAAGAAATCGATTATACTCAATGCGCTTATGGAAAAAATCCGCAATTTTTGTATTATCGCGCATGTAGACCACGGCAAGTCCACCCTGGCAGACCGGATGCTGCAGCTGACCGGAACGATATCCGACCGGGAAATGACCGACCAGGTGCTCGACACCATGGATTTGGAACGGGAAAAAGGCGTCACGATTAAAGCTTCCGCGGTTCGCATGGTCTATCATGCCGCGGATAACAGCGATTATGAATTCAATCTGATTGACACCCCCGGGCACGTAGATTTCAATTACGAGGTCAGCCGGGCGCTGTACGCCTGCGAAGGCGCGGTGCTGGTCGTAGACGCTACACAGGGCGTTGAAGCCCAGACCCTTGCCAACCTATACCTGGCTCTGGACGCGAACCTGGTCATCATCCCGGTAATCAACAAAATAGACCTGCCCAGCGCGCAGGTTGATGCCGTAAAAAAAGACCTGAACATCCTGTTGGGCGTCTCGGAAGATGAAATTATCCCTATCAGCGCCAAAACCGGCTTGAATGTTGACCTTGTTTTGGAGGCAATTGCCAAAAAAGTGCCCGCGCCAACCCGGGATGTTGACGCCCCTTTGCGCGCCCTGATTTTTGACTCTCATTATGACTCTTACAAAGGCGTGATTGCTTACGTGCGCGTGTTTGACGGACAGCTCACGGCGTCCGACAAGGTCATGATGATGGCGAATGGAATACGCGTCCAACCTGTCGAAATTGGAATTTTCGCGCCGAATCTGTGCCCGATTGGAAAGCTTGAAGCCGGCGATGTGGGTTATATCGCAACCGGGCTCAAAACAGTATCGGAATGCCGCGTGGGCGACACGATTACGAGCGCCGCGCGCCCGGCAGCTGGCGCGCTGCCCGGATACCGGCAGGCAAAGCCGATGGTGTTTGCCGGCGTGTATCCGACTGAGGGCGAGGACTACCCCAGCCTTAAAGAAGCGCTGGAAAAACTGCAGCTGAACGACGCCTCACTGGTGTACGAGCCGGAAACCAGCGAAGCGCTTAACTTTGGTTTTCGCTGCGGCTTTTTGGGCTTATTTCACATGGAAATCATTCAAGAGCGCCTGGAACGGGAATACAACCTGGACGTCGTTTTTACCGCGCCTTCGGTGGAATACGAGGTACAGCTGGTAACCGGAAAAACCGTCATCGTGGATTCGCCGGCTGACCTCCCGGATGAAGGGTCAATCGCCGAAATCCGTGAACCCTGGATGGAATTGAATATTTTTTCGCCTACCGATTATTACGGCGTGGTGATGGACCTGGTGCGCCGAAAACGGGGCGTGTATGTTTCTGAGGAATATCCCTCCACAAACCGCGTCCAGCTCAATTTTGAAATCCCGCTTTCTGAAATTATCGTGGACTTTTTTGACTTGCTCAAATCCGGCACGCGCGGATACGCGTCGATGGACTACCAGTTCCTCGAATATCGCGCGGGCAGCCTGGTCAAACTCGAATTCCTGCTCAACGATGAAAAAGTGGACGCGCTCACCGCGATTGTGCATAAAGACGACGCCTATCACAAAGGCCAGGCGCTGGTCAGCAAACTGAAAGAAATTATTCCCCAGCAGATGTTCGTCATCCCAATCCAGGCATATTCGCAGGGGAGGGTAATTTCCCGTGCGAATGTTAAAGCGATGCGCAAAGATGTATTGGCGAAGTGCTACGGTGGTGATATCACGCGTAAGAAAAAGCTCCTGGAAAAGCAGAAAAAAGGCAAGAAGCGGATGAAGATGGTGGGGAGCGTGGAAATTCCGCAGGAAGCATTTATGGCTATTCTCAAGCTGGAGAACTGATGCGCCCGACGAATGCAGATTCCCGCGCGGCGGGTATATTCCGATGGCTGCTGCCGCTCCTCATTACCGCAGCGGCAGTTTATTTTCTTGGCAGGCAGATTAATTTTTCGCAGGTTGCCAGGGCGTTTTCGCAAATTTCCGCGGTAAATCTGCTGCTCGTTCTGGCGCTTTTTGGAGTGAGCCTGCTCCTGCGCGCGATTTGCTGGTATTTCCTGCTGGAGGGTAAGTTCAGTTTTGGGGAGGCGTTCTTTGGTATGAACGCCGGTTATCTGTTAAACAACGTGCTTCCGTTCAAACTGGGCGAATTCGGGCGCGCCGCCCTTTTGGCCGGCCGGGGAAAATCCGGTTTCTTGCCGGTATTTGCCAGCATTGTCACCGAACGGGTATTGGATTTTTTTCTGGCAGCGTTTTTCTTTCTGGTCAGCCTGCCTTTGGTTGTCACCAGCAGCACAGTCAAGACCCTGGCGCTGATTGTCCTGCTGCTGACTGTTGTCGGAATGCTCTGCGCCGCGCTGGCTGCCAAAAACAAGGAGCGGATTTCGGACTACCTTTCTGCGCGCTGGGCGAATAAGCCGCGTTTGGCAGGGATGCTTCCGCGCGCGCTGAGTTTTTTGGAAGGTTTTCGGATCCTGCTGCGGCCGGGCCGCTTTTTCGCTTCGCTCTTATTACTGGCTGCCAGCTGGATTTCCTCCATGCTGGAGGTTTGGCTGTTGAACCGCGCGCTGATTCCTGGAAGTCAATGGTGGTGGGGCATTTTTGTCACCTCCGGCAGCGCTTTCGCGAACGCCCTGCCCACCGCGCCGGCAAGCATGGGCGTTTATGAAGCGGCTAACGTGGCCGCGTTCAGCGTCTTGGGCGTGGATCAATCGACCGCGCTGGTTATCGCCTTAATCCTGCACGCGGTTCAGTTCCTTATCACCAGCCTGGTGGGCATGCTTGGTATTTATGTCCTGGGCGACAGCCTGGGCGCGCTCAGTAAAAAAGCGCTGCGGTGGAAACAAGAACAGGAGGAAATCAATTGAAAGTGCTGATTGCCTCGACATATTTCGCGCCGTATTCCTCGGGGTTATCCGTATATGCTTTTCGGCTGGCGGAGGGGCTGGCAGAGCTGGGGCACGACGTGGTGGTGTTAACCTCGCGATACAAACCGGAGCTGCCCTTGGAAGAGAGCGCGCACGGCTTTCGAATCGTGCGGGAGCCGGTAAGCTGGCATATTTCCAAAGGCGTTTTGATGCCGGGGCTGCGCGGAACCGCCCGCGTTTGGACGACCTGGGCAGACGCGGTGAACCTGCATCTGCCGCAATTTGAGGCGCTCACCCTGGCGCGCGAGGCAAGGCGGCAGAACAAACCAATGATCGTTACCTACCACTGCGATTTGGAAATTAGCGGCAGCTTGATTAATCGTCTGGCGGGTTGGGTAACGCAAAGCATAGGTTCCCGGGTCTTAGCCCGCGCGGATGTGATAGTCCAGAATTCTTTGGACTATGCCGAAAGCTCCCGCTGGCTGCGCCCATTCCTGCAAAAGACGCGGGAAGTCCCGACGCCGGTAGACCTGGCCAGAGTTGACGCAGAAGACGTGCGGCGCTTTAAGCGGAAATGGGATATCACAGAAACGGACCGCGTCCTCGGGTTGGCGGGCAGAGCCGCGGCTGAAAAAGGCTACGAGTATCTTATTCAAGCCTTGCCGCGGGTACTGGAGCGCTTTCCTAACGCGCGCGTCATCCACGCTGGTACTTGGAAGGGCGTCATCGGAGAAGAAAAATACCAGGCGCGCATTGATATGATGGCAGCAAAATTTGGAGAGCGCTGGCGTTCACTGGGCTACCTCAGTGACGAAGATTTCAGAGCGTTCTTTGGAGCTTGCGATGTATTGGTGTTTTCCAGCCTGAACCGGACAGAATCCTTTGGCATCGTGCAGATTGAAGCCATGCTGCAGGGGACGCCGGTGGTTGCCTCGGATTTGCCGGGAGTGCGCCAGCCGGTCCTGAAAACAGGCTTCGGGCGCATCGTCTCGCCGCGTGAGCCGGCCGCATTGGCGGACGCGATTTGCTCCGTGCTGGACGAAGACAGGCACGCACATCCCGCCCCGGAGACTTACCTGCAGGGTTTTGGCGCCGCGGAAACGGCTCGCGCCTATCAAAAACTTCTGGAGTCTTGCCGGGCATGAAAACCAATTTACCTCCGGGAATGCTGGACGAAATCGCCTGGAAACATCTTTCCACGCTGCCCTATTTCCGCGGCATGCTGCGCGCGGTTGAGCACTGCCTGTACGCGCGAATGGAACTGACCAGCCCCATTCTGGACATCGGCGCGGGGGATGGCAACTTCGCGGCGGCACTTGGCACAGGTCCCAACAGCCTGGGGGTTGACCCCTGGTACGAGCCGATAAAAGAAGCCTCGGCTTTGGGCGTATACAACCTGCTGGTCCAGGCTTGGGGTGGGGCGCTCCCCGTGGAAAAGGAAAGCTTCCCGTGCGCCGTGAGCAACTCCGTGCTGGAACACATCCCGGATGTGCAGCCTGTGTTGGATGAAATCTGCCGCGTATTGACCCCGGATGGCGTTTTTTTCTTCACGGTGCCAAACCAGCGTTTTCGAACCGAACTGTGGGGCTGCATGCTCCTGCGCAAGCTGGGTCTGCATCGGGCAGCTGCCAGGTATTCGGTTTTTTTCAATCGGATTGCCCGCCATTACAACCTGGACGAGCCGGAAGTATGGACGGAACGCTTGAAACGAGCGGGGTTTGCCGAAGTGGAGCACTGGAATTATTTCCCGATTAGCGCCATGCGCATGTTGGAACGGGGTCACGCTGCCGGCTTGCCGAATTTGCTGTGGAAAAAGCTCTTTGGCAGCTGGATTCTCTTCCCGAACCGCAGGAATCCATTCCTGCGCTATAAACGCCTGCGCGCGCTGCTGGATGCTCCTTTGTGTGAGAACGGCACCTGCACCTTCTTTGCCGTAAGGAAGGGCGCATGAGTTTTTTCCGTAAATGGAGCTACTATGCCTGGTCGCTGCTGGAAATGGGCCTCGGCTTCCGGGATTGGGGAGGATTGGCGCGTTTGTTTCTTGGCAAGCCAACCCAACTGCCGGCGACCTTACGCTTTCGTGCCCGGGATACCCGCATGCTGGTCCGCAGCCGCATGGATGCCTGGTCCGTAAAAGAAACTTTTTTGGACCGCTTTTACACCCGATACGGTACGGCAATTGCGCCGGGGTGGACAGTGGTGGATATCGGCGCGGCGATTGGCGAGTTCACCGTCTTTGCCGCACTGCAAGCCCCGCAGGGCGAGGTGCTGGCGTTTGAGCCAAACCCCGAATCCTTTGCCTTGCTGCAAGCGAACCTGAAGCTGAATGCAATTCAAAACGCGCGCGCCGTTTGCGCGGGAGTTTGGAGCGAGGCAGGCACGATGACCCTGAGCGCTGCGAACGGCGAACCCCTGCAGGCCCAGACTGTGTTCTCTGAGGCTGTCGGTGAAGGCGGGCAAGGCGCGCCGGTGATCACGCTCGAACAGCTGCTGATGGACTACACGCCGCAAGGGATTGACCTCCTCAAACTGGACTGTGAGGGCGCGGAATATCCTATTTTGTTGGCAACGAAACCCGAAACGCTTAAAGCGATCCGCCGAATTGTTATGGAATACCACGACCTTGACGCCCGGCAGAATCACCGCGTGTTGAAAGCTTATCTGGAGAATGCGGGTTTTCAGGTGCGGCTGCGCGGGAACCCGGTCCACCAGGAACTTGGCTATTTATATGCCTGTCAGCTTTCCAATTTGTCGGATAAGCTGTAATCGGACTAAAATACGGTCATAGCGTTTTAAAACGGCGAAATTGAGCCTGTCGAACCAATGATGGAAAATACACCTGCCCCCGACGAAAGAGAAATCACCATCCTGGAATACCTGAAGTCCCTGTTGGCGCATGGAACCCGGGCTGAAACCGGGGCTTCCGCACTTCAGGCAGCAGGCAGCCTCGAAGAGACCTCGGTTGGCGCGCCCGAAAGCATGACCCGGACTGAAAAAAGCTTCCCATGGTTTTCGGCGGCGGCTGTACTGCTTGCGTTGACTGCTCAATTGTTGGCTGGCAGCCGCATCGTTTTTTTTGGTCTGGTTTTTTACGGCGCGGCGGCTTATTGTCTTTTCCAGGCCTCGCGAAGGCAGGAATGGAGGCTGCCCCTGCGCGCGCAAACAAAAGAGAACTGGCAATACTTCTCGAATAAAACCTGACTTCTTTTTCCAGACCTCGACCTGGCAACTGGGGCTTTTCTCCTGTTCAACGGGCAGCGTTTCACGCCTGGCGCTTCCTTATGCTGGGTTGGCGGTATATTTCTCACGCTGTGGGCCCTGTGGAACCAATCCGGACGGGATAAACCCCCGCGCGTTTCGATGTCTGAGCGTTTACGGAAACTCCTGACGGAAGACCGCGCGTGGTTTTTCGCGCTGCTCCTGGTTATGGCGGCTGCCGCCTGGTTTTCCTTCGCGCAGCTTAAGCGGGTTCCTCCGGAATTGGTCAGCGGGCAGGTAGACCATATATACACCGTCCGGGACATCCTTTCCGGCAGCGCCGCGCTGAGCTTTCCCCGCAACCTGGTGAGCGAACCGCTGCAGTACCTGTGGGGCGCGCTGCTCACCTTCCTTACCGGAGCTCAGCTCAGCTTTGTGGGGCTCAAATTGGCATACGCGCTGGCAAATCTTGCCGCGATTTACTACATCTGCCGGCTTGGAACCGAGATATTTGACCGCTGGGTGGGCCTGACGGCGGCTTTCCTGTTGAGTGTCTCATTCTGGCAGATTATTCAGACGCGCGCGCTGCTCGGTTCCGGCTTGGTGGTGCCGCTGGGCTGCGCGGCTGTTTATTATCTTTTCAGCGGATATGCCAATCACAAAGCCAATGATTTGCTCCTTTCCGCGTTTTTTGTGGGTCTTGGGCTGCTGACGAATAAAATATTCCTGATTTTCCCGCTGGCGGCGCTGGTCGCGGCCTGTTTCTGGCTCATGTTCAACCGGGAAGCTGGCAGCGGACGGGCATTATTCAGCGCGATTGCTCAGGCGCTGCTGCTTGGCGCGGTGGTTTGTGTGCCGCTTTTACGCTCGCTCTTTGATGGACCCGCGGCTTATCTCGCGCCAATCCTTTCACGCGTTTCAGATTACGAAATCGCGCTTTCTGGAAGCCCGATCCGTATTTTTTTCGGCAATTTGTGGCAGGCTTTGGGAATAGCGAACTGGTCAAACCGCGGCAGTTGGGTGGATGGGTTGACGTTAAACCCCGGGCTGGACCTGTTGAGCGCGGCTTTCTTTGTGTTAGGCGTGTGCGCGGTGGTATTCAACCTTCGGAAATCAAAGGACTGGCGCCCAGCCGCGTTGTTGGCGCTGTACCCTCTGCTTCTGCTCCCGAGCGCGTTTTCTTTGGCATTCCCACTGGAAAACCCCTCGCTCAGCCGCGCGCTGACCGCCTTGATACCAGTTTGCGTCCTTTCAGCCGTGGGTCTGCGGGCAATCAGCGGGGCGCTGTTGGCCTGGCAGCCTTCGCGCGGCAGCCGATATAAACTGGCTCTGGCTGGTCTGGTATTTTTCTCAATCCTTGGATTTAATTTCCGGGCGGCATTCAGCGAGTATCCTGCCGCTTATCGTCAAAATGCCTGGAACAGCTCCGAAATGGCAAATCTTATCTGGCAGACCGAATTGAACACCGGCTTCCCGCAGAACGTGTGGGTGGTCGGGTATCCATACTGGGTGGACGCGCGGGCGGTGGCGATTGAAGCAAACCGCATGGGTCAAGACCTGGCGCTTATGCCTGAACAGCTCGAACAGACCCTCAATGTGCCGGGCTACAAACTCTTCCTGATTCATCCTCTGGACAGCGCGTCGGTCGCAAAACTGCAGGAGTTGTATCCCACTGGAACCATCGCGATGGTGGAATCGTCTGTGCCTGAGAAAAATTTTCTTGTATTTCTGGTAGAACCATAGAATGATGCGAAACAGCGAAACTACTGATATCAAGAAAATCAAAACGCGCGCCAAAGTTGATTGGCGCGGCGGGCTGATTGTTTTCCTGCTGCTTTCAATCATTTGCGCGGGCGCGTATTTTCGCACCATCGGCGTGGATTGGGATGAAGGACGCCACCTCCACCCGGACGAG
>JAKQFH010000042.1 GCA_029556265.1 Chloroflexota bacterium
AAACGCCTGAACTGGGCACATCCTGGTCTCGTTCATATTTTGAGATCGCCATGGCGCTGACCCCAATTTCATCCGCCAGTTTTCGCAACGAAAAATTGCCCGCTTTCCGAGCCTGTTTGATACGCCCTCCGATGGTCATGGTCATCTCCTTTTCTCTTTCAGTTTACATAATATCACAAATTATATAATTTGTAAACCGGTATCTGTCAAAAAGGGATTGGGGATGAAACTGCCCTTCTATTTGATTTTGCTTTTCCTTCCCTGATGCTATAATCATTGGAGCAACTGTGATAATCTCAATTCTAATAGCGAGGTGAGCAATGGCCGAAACGGATGAGTTCTGGACGGCAGAAGAAGTCTCAAATTACCTACGCATTCCGCAATCGACCATCTACAAGCTCGCCCAGGACAAAGTGTTACCCGGTTTCAAGGTGGGAAAGCACTGGCGGTTTCGCCGGGAAACGATCCTGGAATGGGTTAAGGAAAAAGAAAATCTGGTGCACCAAAATAACAACTTAATGGACAAGTAAATGGCATCATTGACGCTCTCTCAACTCGAAACCCATCTTTTCAAAGCCGCCGATATCCTCCGCGGAAAGATGGATGCCTCCGAATACAAAGAATACATCTTTGGCATGCTCTTTCTCAAGCGCCTCTCCGACCAGTTCCAGGTGCAGCAGGCGCTTGAATATAAAAAATGGCTGGATGCCGGGTATTCCCCAGAGGATGCGGTCGCTCTCGTCGAGGATCCCAATCTGTACGGCGAAACTTTTTTTGTGCCCAGGCGAGCCCGCTGGCGGCCCGGCGAGCATGAAATCCCCGATGAGAAAATTACGTACATTGTCAACCTGAAAGAGGATGTGGGTAACCAGCTGAATAAAGCCCTGGCTGCCCTGGAAGACGCCAACCCCGAGCTGACCGGCGTGTTGAAGCATATTGACTTTAACGCGCCCAAAGGAAAAACGCGCCTTTCGGACCGCCAACTGGTGGATTTGATCCATCACTTCGATAAATACCGCCTGACCAATGAGGACTTTGAGTTCCCCGACCTGTTGGGCGCGGCTTACGAGTACCTGATCAAAGACTTCGCCGATAGCGCCGGTAAAAAGGGCGGTGAATTTTACACGCCTAACCGCGTGGTGCGCCTGCTGGTCAACATCATCGAGCCGCAGGAAGGCATGACCGTGTACGACCCCACCTGCGGTTCGGGAGGCATGCTCATCCAATCCAAGCAGTATGTGGAAGAGCAGGGGCAGAATGCGCGCAACCTGGCGCTTTACGGGCAGGACAACAACGGCACGGTCTGGTCGATCTGCAAGATGAACATGATCCTGCACAATATCCCCGACGCGCACATCGAAAACGACGACACGCTGGAAAACCCGATGTTCATCGAAGAGGGCTACATCAAGCAGTTCGACCGGGTGATCGCCAACCCGCCTTTCTCGCAAAACTATTCGCGCGCCGGGATGAAGTTCCCGCAGCGCTTCCATCACGGCTTCACCCCCGAAACCGGCAAGAAAGCCGACCTGATGTTTGTGCAGCACATGATCGCCTCGGTCAAACCCGGCGGCAAGATGGCGACGATCATGCCGCACGGCGTGCTCTTCCGCGGCGGGGCGGAAAAAGCCATCCGAGAGAGCATTCTCAAGGAAGGCATTGTGGAAGCCATCATCGGCCTGCCGCCTAACCTGTTTTACGGCACAGGCATCCCCGCCTGCGTGCTGGTGATCAACAAAAACCGCCCGCCGGAGCAGAAAAACGCCGTCCTGTTCATCAACGCCGATGCGGAATTTGGCGAGGGGCGCGCCCAGAACTACCTGCGCCCCGAAGACCTGGAAAAGATCACCCAGGTGTACCGGCAGCGCCGTGAGATTCCGCGTTACTCGCGCCTGGTGACGCTGGACGAGCTGGCCGCCAACGACTACAACCTCAACATCCGCCGCTATGTGGATAACTCGCCCGAGCCAGAGATCGAGGACGTGCGCGCCCACCTGGTGGGCGGCGTGCCGAAGCGCGAGGTGGCGCGCTATGCCGACCAGCTCGCCCGCTTTGGTCTGGCGCCCGAGGTGGTCTTTGTGGAGCGCGACGCCGATTACTACGACTTCAAGCCGGAGATCAAGACCAAAGCCGATATCCGCCCGCTGATTGAAAACCACCCGAATGTCAAAGACCGCCAGGCGGAGCTGGAAGCGCGACTGGAGAGCTGGTGGAACGATGCAGCGAAAGCGATAGACAAATTCCCCGGGCAGAATCATCTGGCAGAATTCCGACGGCATTTTCAAAACACCCTGCTGCAGGCGTTGCTGCCAGTGGGTGTACTGGATGAATTCCAGATCGCCGGCATTTTTGCCAACTGGTGGGAGGCTGAGCGCTATGATTTCAAAACTATCGTCGCCGCCG
>JAKQFH010000044.1 GCA_029556265.1 Chloroflexota bacterium
CTGTCAACTGGAGTGAGCGCGGAATCGGCGTGGCGGTCATCACCAGCAAATGGGGGTTGTCGCCTTTCGAGCGCAGCGCGGCGCGCTGCTGCACCCCAAAGCGGTGCTGCTCGTCCACAACCACCATCTGGAGGTTCTGGAAACGAACCGGGTCTTCAATCAAAGCGTGCGTTCCCACCAACAGCTTCACGGCTCCGGTTTTCAAACCTTCCATGATTTCCCGCCGCTCTGCCGTGCCAGTATCGCCAATCAGCAGACGCGCCTGGTCTGGGGTCAGATAAGCGGGCTGCTGCGCGCCTGGCTCGGTAAGCAGGCGCAAAATCGTGCGGTAGTGCTGTTCCGCCAGAATGCCTGTCGGCGCCATCAAAGCTGCCTGCGCTCCGCCTTCCATCACAATGGACATCCCCAGCAGGGCGACAATCGTTTTCCCGGAGCCGACATCGCCTTGCAGCAGGCGGTTCATCGGATGCGGGCTGGCAAGGTCCGCGCGGATTTCGCTCAAGGCTTGTTTCTGAGCGTTCGTGAGCGCGTAAGGCAGCCCGCCCAGGCGTTCTGCCAGCCAAGCGTCGCTGACGGTAAAAGGTGTGCCGCGCAGCCCCTGCCACTGACGTTTTTGGCGGATTACCCCCAACTGCAGCAAGAATATCTCATCAAACGCGAAACGCCGCTGCGCGGAGCGCAGTAATTCCTGCGAATCAGGGAAATGAATTTGTGAAAGAGCATCCGAAAGCGGGATGAGCTGCGCGCTTTCCCGGACGGCTTCGGACAGAAACTCGGGAACCCTGCCAGCCCAATACTGGACCACGTTAAACTGGGTCTTGCGCAGCCACCGCTGGGTAATTTGCTTGCTCAGAGGGTATACCGGCACAATCCGATTGGTGTTCAGCTGCTGCTGGTCTACCGATTCATAATCGGGATGGAACATCGCCAATCTGCCGCTGCTGGTGTCCACCTTCCCGGATATGGTCAGGAACATCCCCACCCTCAGATAACGTTCCAGATACCTGTTGTTAAACCACACCAGCCGCAGCAAACCCGTGGCATCCGAGACAATCACCTCAGTAAGCAATTTCCCCCGCCCGGTATGCATCGTCTTGATGTCTACGACTTTGGCGAGGATGGTCACTTCCTCTCCGTAGCGCAGCTGCTGAATTGACTTTAACTGAGAATAATCATCATAACGACGCGGGAAAAGGTAAAGCAAATCTTTTATCGTGAAGACATTCAATTTTTCGAGGTTCCCGGCTTGCTTCTCGCCAATTCCGCGGATTTTCGTAACCGGCGCGTTGAGGCCGCTGCTGCCGGTCTCGGGCAAAGCCGCGCTGCTGAGTTTGCTGGAAGCCTGATATTCCGTTCTTTTTTGCGGGGGCGCGTCCCTGCCGCTTTGAGCCAACGGCTTTTCCGCGGCAGCTGCCTGGGCCGGTGGTGCCGGCAGCCTGATTACCCCAGTAATTCCCAGCAAACTGACAATCTCCTGGAGTGTTTGCCGGCGGTCTTCAAGGCTTTGCGACTGATACGCCTCAAGCCTATCCGCGACAGCGGAGATAATCTCCTCAGCCAAACCCGCTTCGCGCGCGTCCGATTGCCAGGCGTCTTTCAGGCGCTTGAGGCCGCCAAAAACGGCTCTATCCTGGTAGCCTTTGCTGGCTTCCAGGTTAAATATTTTCGCGTATTTTTCGGTGATTGATGCCATGCCTGAGGATAATCATACCCGATTCTGGTTCAGCCTTGCTTCCGGAATATGCCGAATTGCGAAACAGCAAATAGATACGCCAGACAACAAAGCCGGCACTGACATGCCGGCTTTGTTAAAAAAATCCCACCCCTACTCTATCGCGATAATCAACTGATAATTGGGCTGCCCGCCGTCGTGGACTTCCACTTCATGTTCCGGGTATTGTTCCCGGATTTTATCCACCATCTGATTCACGCGCGGAAGGGTCATCCCCTCTCCGTAGAAGAGCGTTATGCGTTCAAAATCCTCGACGCGCGCTTTGGTTAACAAATCCGAGAGCGCGTCTTCCACCGAGTGCGTGGATACGATGAGTTTTCCGTCCAGCAAGCCAATCACGCTGTTTTTCTCAACGTGGACGTCGTCGATGGTCACATCGCGCGTGGCGGTCGTAATTTCGCCTGTGTGGACTTCCATGATTGCCTCGCGCATGGATTCTTCGTTTTCCTCGAGGGTCCCCTCGGGCAGCAAGCGAAGCATGGCGGCAAAGCCTTGCGGCGCGTTGCGTGTGGGAATTACTGAAATTTGTTTGACGCTCACCTTAGCCGCGTTCTGGGCCGCCAAGATAATGTTCTTGTTGTTCGGAAGAATGATAATTTTATCGGTCGGCAGGTTCTCAAAGGCAGCCACGATTTCTTTAACGCTCGGGTTCATTGTCTGTCCGCCTGCCACAACCGCGGCTGCGCCTAAGCTGGCAAAAATGCGCGAGAGCCCCTCCCCGGGTGAAACCGCCACCACTGCCACCTGGCCGGGTTCAAGCGGCGTGAATTTTATTTTGGCGCTCTCTCCTTTTTTGGAATTCATCTGGTCCTGAAGGTTTTCCATCGCGATTTTCTTCACTATGCCCAGGCTCTCAGTATACGCGATTGGTTCATAGCGTTTGTCCAAGGGAACGTGGATGTGCATGCGATAGATGCCGTCCCCTTCGCCGACCTGAATACTGGTGCCGATATCGCTCAAACCGTGATAATAATTTTCCAGCGAGAATTCCGCGTGAGGCGCGAAGTCTATCACAACCTCATAATCCTGACCTTCTTCGACTGTTTCAAGGGTATTGGCAAAATCAAGTTCCGAAAGCGGCTTCACCACGGCAGTAGAAACATCCAGCGGCAGCCCTTCAATCAGGCGCAGCATACCCTCAAAAATGTAATAAAGGCCGGTTCCGCCGGAATCAACAACGCCGGCTTGTTTCAGGATGGGCAGAAGTTCCGGGGTTCGCTTAACGCTTTCATCGCCCGCTTGCACAAGCGTAATCAACAGGTCGCTCAATTTAGACTCGCTCGTGCCAGTCTCTTCGACAGCCGCGGTCATGTCTTTGATGACCGTGAGGATCGTGCCTTCCACCGGGCGCACCACGCCTTTGTACGCCGTATTGCGGGCTTCCTGAAGCGCGCGCACAAACAATGCGCTGTCCATCCGCTCATAATGATCCAACGCGCGTGAAAAACCGCGCCAGATTTGGGAGAGAATCACGCCCGAATTCCCGCGGGCGCCCATTAAAGCGCCCTGGGCAAACGCGTGCGCCATCTCGCCCACATTATTCGTGGATTTGGTCTCCGCTTCTGCGAAGGCAGCCTGCATGGTGAGCACCATGTTGGTTCCGGTGTCACCATCAGGAACGGGGAAAACATTCAGGGAATTGACATACTGCTGGTTGGTCGTCAGCCAGATAAGCCCGGCTTCAAACATCAACTTTAATCCTTCGCCATCCAAAGGAGACTGCACCAGACGGTGCCGTTCAGCCTCAGACAGAATGGCTATCGATTTTCCATTCATAAGACCTCGAAAAATGAATTATTAATAACTAATCAGGATTGCTGATTCTAAGACCGCGAACATGCACGTTCACCCGGTTAACCGGGATGCCCATCGTCTTTTCGACGTTGTACTTGACTGCCTCTGCCACCGAATCGGTCACTGTTTTAATCCGCAGGCCGTATTCTATGACCAGGTTGATATCCAGATATAACCCTTCGCTGTCTGCGGACACATTGATACCGTACGAATGATTCTTCCGCAAAAACTGAATTGCCGCCTCAAACAAGTTTGCCGGGGCAAGGCTGATAACGCCGTATGATTGCAATACGGCATGCCGGGCTACAGACTTAATCGCCTCAGGGAGAATGTAAATTCGACCTAATGGGTTTTGCTGACTTGTCATATTTCTTTTCTCTCTTCTCTAGTCGCGCCTTGATTCTTAAATCATTGTGTGATATTATAAGCGCTTGCTTGGGTCGGTCAAACCTTCCCAACCTCGACATTATACTGTATGAAAGGAAATCGAGATGGCAAAGTGCGATCACTGTGGAAAATCAACCAGTTTCGGTCATAATCGCAGCCACTCTCTTGTCGCGACCCGGCGCGAGTTCCGCCCAAATCTTCAGCGGATTACTGTGTACGTAAACGGCAAGAAAGTTCGCAAAGTTCTCTGCGCGCGCTGCATTAAGACCCTGACCAAAGCATACAATTAATTAACCCGCGTCATGATAAAAAGTCGCATAAGCGGCTTTTTTTCATTTAACCAAAGCCTCGCGCAGGCTGGCAATTCCCGCGCCAATCCCACCGGCGTGCCCAAACACCGCTGTACCCGCCACAAAATCCCGCGCTCCCGCCGCGTAAGCCGGCGCGATTGTGCGCGCGTCAATCCCCCCGTCCACCTGGATTACAGCCTCAGAGCCGATTTCCTGCAGCAGGCGCTGAGTGTCGCGCAGCTTGGCAAGCGCGGAAGGAATGAACTTTTGGCCTCCAAACCCGGGGTTCACGGACATAATCAGGACGAGGTCAAACATCCCGGCCAGATAGCGCAGCCCTTCCACTGGCGTCGCCGGGTTGAAGGTAATCCCTGGCGCGGCGCCCAAATCCCGGATGCGCTGTAAGGTGCGGTGGATGTGCGGGCAGGTCTCATAGTGCACGGTAATCGCGTCTGCCCCCGCTTCAACGAATGCTTCCAGGTGCTTCTCAGGCTCAACAATCATCAAATGAACATCCAGCGGCAGGCGCGTAATCTTTTTGCAGGTTTTGACAATGACCGGGCCAAAGGTGATATTGGGGACGAAGCGTCCATCCATCACATCAATGTGGATTTTGTCCGCCCCCGCGCTTTCACATGCGCGCAAATCACGTTCCAGGTAAGCCAGGTTGGCGGAGAGAATAGAGGGGGAAATCGTCGCGGGCATCAGGCAACCTCAGGGTTTCAGAGTTAGATAAACATACAGCCAGAAGGGAATTAATCCCAACATCGCGGCTGACGCGAACAGCCATAAGAACAGCGTACCCCAATCGGTCGCCTTCCTGGCTGGCTTTTCATTGGAAATCGGTTCTGTTTGCGGCGCGTATACCGGCAGAGCTGTCTGCACTGGGGCTGGAACAGGCGCGGTCGCGCCCTGGCGCTGGACCGGGGGAACCCCGGGCGCCGGCGTCTGGGTTGGGCGGCTGATCTGAGTTTGCATCCCATTGAGCAGGCGTCCCAATTGGTCAGCCGTCCGGTAACGCGCGGCTGGTTCCTTGGAGAGCACTTTCATCAGAATCTCATCCAGCGGTTTGGGTATTTCCGGATTGAGAGCCCGCGGGGAAACCGGGATGGCTTCGCGATGCAAACGCGCCAATTCAGCCGCGTCCGGAGAATTGAACGGAAGCTGACCGGTCAACATTTCGTATAAAATCACCCCCAGCGAATAGACGTCCGAAGCCGGAGATGGAGGCAACCCCGCGGCTTGTTCCGGCGAAAAATATAACGGGGAGCCCCAAACCACGTCGCTGCGTTCCTCCGGAGAAATCGTCGCCAAAGCCCGCGCGATCCCGAAATCAGTTACTTTCAGGCGTCCATCGGGGCTCACGAGCATGTTATGAGGTTTGATATCACAGTGGACCAGACCGGCTCTGTGCGCGTACCCAAGCCCCTGGCAGGCCTGGACCATCAAGTCCAGTGCTTCCTGAACCTCAAAGCGGCCTTTCTCACGGATGCGCGTTTTCAGATCAGTCCCGGGCACCAGTTCCATCACAATGAATAGATGGCGTTGGTCCAAACCAAAATCATGCACGGTAACAATGTTGGGATGAGAAAGGTTGGCGGCGGCTTTGGCTTCCTGGCGGAAGCGCTCCCGAAAGGCAGCGTCAACCGAAAAATCCTCGCGCAGAACCTTAATCGCCACAAAACGTTCCAGCATCAGATCCTTGGCTTTATACACGAGAGCCATTCCTCCCGTCCCAAGGGTCTCAATCAACTGATAACGGTCGTTTAAAATGCCAGGCGGTGTCATTTGACCTCATTATAAATCATAAACATACCCAAAAAAGCTTGGCGCAGAAGCCTGCCCACCCACCCGGTTCAGGTCTCGCAACCCTGAAGAGTCGCAAAGTGGGGAAATAAATCCGGTTCGCTATGAAATCTTAAAACATTTGCAATTAGTATGCCAAAACCCTTGCATTTTCCCAAAAATACTCTATAATGTGGGAAATAATGTCATAAAGTGTCAGGAAGTGTCATATAGAGCGCTGGAAAAGACCCAGCGTTTCGCGATTAAAAAGGAATTAGAACGGATGTTCGTCGGACAGTTTGACCATAACATTGACGCGAAAGGCAGGCTCACGGTCCCTTCCAACTTCCGGGAGCAAGCTCCGGAAGGCTTCTTTGTGACCAAGGGCTTCGATTCCAATTTGATCGCCTACCCCCGGGATGTTTATGAGTATATGGCAGCCAACATCAACGGACTTTCGGTGACTGACCCCGAATCCCGGACCCTGCGCCGGATGTTCTTTTCCAATACCGTCGCGTTGGCTTATGACACCGCCGGACGGATCTTACTGCCCGCTTTCCTGCGCGAAGCCGCCCAGATTACGAGCGCCTGCAAACTTATCGGCAACGGCGACAATTTCGAAATCTGGTCGATGGAACTCTGGCTGCAAGAAAATGAGAGAAACGCCAGCGACGAAATGAACAGCAGCCGTTGGGCTAAGTTCAACATTTCGACCAGAGGTCAATAATGAACGCGGGAGTGGGGGACATGCCCCGCCACCGCCCAGTACTTTACCAAGAAACCCTGAGTTACCTCGCGCCCTTCAGCCCGGGCAAATACCTGGACTGTACCGCCGGCGCGGGCGGGCATGCCAGTGGAATTCTGGAAGCCAGCGCTCCCCAGGGCAGGCTGCTCGCCCTCGACCTGGACCCGCACGCTGTCGCGCTGACCAGCGCCAGGCTGGCAGTCTTTGGGGAACGCGCGGTCGTGCGCCAGGGCAGCTACCTGCACAGCCGCGAATACTTGCAAGATCTCGGCTGGGGAAAGGTAGATGGCATCCTGCTCGACCTGGGCGTGTCTTCCATGCAGTTGGACGAAGCCAACCGCGGTTTCTCTTTCCGGCAGGAAGGCCCGCTGGACATGCGCTTTGACCCGGGCAGCGGAACCAGCGCGGCAGATCTGGTGAACCACCTGGAGGAACGGGAGCTCGCGGATATCCTCTGGAAATATGGCGAAGAACGCTTTTCCCGCCGCGTCGCCAAAGCCATTGTGCGCGCGAGGCCGCTTGCCACAACTGCCGAACTGGCCGGCGTGGTGCGCTCAGCTTTGGGCAGAACAAAAGAAGCGCAGGACCCGGCCACCCGAACCTTTCAGGCGCTGCGGATTGCAGTCAACAACGAACTGGCAGTCATCACGGAGGCGGTCCCACGGCTAATTGCTCTTTTACAACCAAGCGCGCGTATCGCAGTTATCTCTTTTCATTCTCTTGAAGACCGCATTATCAAGCAGTGCTTCAGAAGGGAAAGCCAGGACTGCATCTGCCCCCCGGAGCAGCCGGTTTGCACCTGCGGGCACCGCGCCAGTATCAAAATCATCACCCCGCACCCGGTGGAAGCCGGAGAAACGGAAAAAATGGAAAACCCTCGCGCGCGCAGCGCGAAACTGAGAGTGGCAGCAAAGTTAATGGAAATGGCATAGAATCTGCAGCCTTACGACTATGAAAACCAAGAACATCTTTCAAGCTTACAAACAAGCCCCCTGGCGTCTTCAACTCCAGTGGATTGGGTTATTCCTGTTGGTCCTGGTGGGCGTTGCCGCAATCGCCGGGGTATACCTTTCGTTAAGCGGGAAAGCAGCCGTGACCGGGCGCAGAATCCAAAACCTGGAATTTCAAGCCAGCGCGTTGGAACTGGAAGTTAATGACCTTGCCTCCCAACTTGCGTACGCGTCTTCGGCCCGGGTGATGAGTGAACGCGCCAACAAGCTGAATATGTCCTTGCGGGACCCCGCGGACGCGCTTTATCTTGAAGTCCCCGGTTACACCGCCGACAGCTTCAGGTTGGCGCCGGCCGCGGCCGCGGATACCTCAACGAGTTCATCCATTCTGCCGGAATTTACCGCGTCCCTTTGGGACTGGCTGATTGATAAGCTGGCACAGATGCCGGGCTCAAACACAAACACCCCGGAGGCGCGGCCGTGAACCAAATCTCCTGGTCCCGTTATCTTTTGATTTTCGTCATCTTCATCTTCGTGGCGGTTGGGGTGGGTGCGCGCATGGTTAACATCCAGAATATACCGGCAGCGCAAACCATCCTCGAAAACAGCAAAAAACTTGTCGGGGTTACCCAAACGATTGTCCCCGAACGCGGCAGCATCTACGATGCCCAGGGCCGGCTTCTGGCGGGGAACGAAACAGTCTACGAGCTGGGTCTGGACCTGCGCAGTATCGAACAGCCCGAAACCATCGCGTCAGTTGTCAGCAGCGTGCTTGGTTTGGATTACAACACTATCCTGGAATATGCAAAAACCAAAGCGGTTGAGGACAAAAAACTCTACATTGTGCTCGACTCATTCGTCAGCAAGGAAAAAATCAACCAACTCGCGCTCATTGAAGAGGAATACGCGCACCGCGTTGTTGGGAAAAATGAAATCAAACCTAACCTGCAAGGTCTGATTTGGACGCCCTATAACAAGCGCTCATATCCCGAAGGAGATATGGGTGCCAACATTCTTGGCTTCTATTCTTTCCTGGACCGCGTGGACGGCAAAGGGTATTACGGCGTGGAAGAAGCATACAACAGTCTGCTGGCTGGCACGCCAAAACAGGTTTATACCCCCTTCGACCCGCAAAAAATCACTTCGGTTGATGACATTCCACCCGGCGCAAGCCTCGTGCTGACTTTTGACCGGGAAATCCAGGCAATGGTGGAACAGCAGTTGGCGGAAGCGATTGAATGGTCTGGAGCGGAATCCGGCACGATACTGGTATATAACCCGGAAGACGGCGGGATTATCGCGATGGCCACGACCCCCCGCATGGACCCAAATTATTACTGGACTCAGGCGGATGTGTTCCCGGGCAGCACCCCGTTCAATCGTCCAATCAGCGAAACATACGAACCCGGCTCGGTGTTCAAAGTCATCACCATGGCGTCTGCCCTGGATGCCGGCGCCGTAAAGCCGGATACCGTTTTTACAGACACCGGTTCCATCATGGTCGGCGGCACCACCATCACCAACTGGAACTACGGCGCCTGGGGCGAGCAGGATATGACCGGCTGTATGCAGCATTCCTTAAACGTGTGTCTGACCTGGATTGCCACGCAGCTCGGGGCTGAAAAATTCTATACCTATCTGAAAAATTTCGGCTTTGACCGCAACACCGGCATTGACCTGGGTGGGGAATCCCATTGGCCCCTGAAACTGCCCGGAGACAACCAGTGGTACGAAGTGGACCTGGCGACCAACTCATTTGGTCAGGGTATTTCCGTCACGCCCATTCAGATGGTCATGGCGATTGGCGCGGTGGCGAATGAAGGCCGCATGATGGCGCCGCACGTCGTCAAAGCCATCGTCATTGACGGTCATCAATACGATATTAATCCTGTCATCGTCGGGAACCCAATCAAGGCAGAGACCGCGAAAGCGCTGACCAGCATGTTGGTTACCTCACTGGAAGAAGAATCCTCGGTGGCTCTGGTTGATGGTTATACAGTGGCCGGCAAGACCGGTACTGCCGAAATCCCCACGCCCTTCGGATATACCAGTTCGGTCACGAACGTCTCGTTCGTGGGCTGGGGACCAGCCGAAGACCCGAAATTCCTTGTTTACGTCTGGCTGGAGAAACCCACCATTAGCATCTGGGGTTCTGAAGTGGCAGCACCAGTTTTCTCCAAAGTTGTTCAACATCTGGTCGTGCTGATGGAAATCCCGCCGGACCAGATTCGTTTGCGGGCATCCGCGGAGGATAGATAGATGTTAAGCTTCCAACACGTCCTCAAAGCCTTGCTGGGGCATGAGCTTGGCGGACTCGATTTCCGGCTGACGGATGCGGCGATAGATTCGCGGCTGGTCAGCGAGTCGGGTCTCTTCATCGCCTTGCATGGGGATAGAACCGACGGTCATCTTTATGTGGACGATGCTTTTACGAAAGGCGCCAGCCTGGCGCTGATTGATCACCCGATAAAAAGCGCTTATCCTATCCTCGATTTGAACTCCGTGGAACTCCAAATTCCGGATAAACCGCCGTTCAGCATTCTGACCGACAACTCCCTGTTGGCTCTGCAAAAATTGGCGGCTTACTGGCGCAGTCGGTTTGATATTAAAGTCATCGGCATCACAGGCAGCGTCGGTAAGTCTTCCACAAAAGAGTTGACCGCCAACGTGCTTTCCAAGCGTTTGGTGACGCTTAAAAACGCGGGCAATATGAACAATGAAATCGGACTGCCTCTAACCCTGCTCAAACTTACCGATGAGCACGAGGTCGCAGTGCTCGAAATGGGTTTCTATGTCCCCGGGGAAATCAAACTGCTTTGCGATATCGCGCATCCGCAGATTGGAATTATCACCAACGTTGGCACGGTGCACGCGGAACGCGCCGGCTCCATTGAGGTTATCGCGGAAGGCAAATCCGAGCTGGTTCAGGACCTCCCCCCCGCTCCCGAAGGCGTCGCCATCCTGAATTACGATGATGAGCGCGTGGTTGCCATGGCATCCAAAACCAAGGCGCGCGTTTTCACCTACGGTTTATGCCCCCAGGCTGACCTGTGGGCTGATGAGGTAGAAAGCATGGGCTTGGAAGGTATCCGCTGCCGAATTCACTATCAGGGCGAGGCTTTTTATGTCACCGCGCCGCTGATTGGGCGCCATTCGGTTTATACCATGCTGCGTTCAGCTGCCGCCGCGCTCAGCCTCGGCTTCTCCTGGGATTGGATTTTCTACGCCCTGAAGACCAGCAACCTCCAACTGCGCATTGCCACGACGAAAACCGCGTCTGGCGCGCTGTTGATTGACGATACCTACAACGCCTCTCCGGATTCGACGCTTGCCGCTTTGAATTTGCTGGCTGACCTGACCGGCAGGAAGGTTGCCGTGCTCGGGGATATGTTGGAACTTGGGCAGTATGAGGAGGACGGACACCAGCGGGTCGGCATTCGCGCCGCTCAGGTTGCCGATGAAATCATTCTGGTAGGTCAGCGCAGCCTGCAGACGAAAGCCGCCGCGCTGGAAAGCGGTTTTCCGGCCGAACGCGTTCACTGGTTCCCAGACCAGAGCAGCGCTGCCCACTATTTGCAGCAAACCCTGAAAGAGAAGGACATCGCCCTGATTAAAGGTTCACACGCCATGCGCATGGACCTGATTGTATCGAGTTTGGAGGTAATTTCCTGATGCGCGGATCATCCCTGGCTATAGCCATCAGCGGTTTCAGCTTTTTGCTTACGGTGATTTGGGGACCTCCGTTCATTCGGCTGTTAAAGCACCTGAAAATCGGCAAGATTATCAGCATGGATGTGCCGGAATCTCACCTGGCAAAAATGAACACCCCTACCATGGGTGGGTTCATGTTCCTGATTCCCATTTCCATCCTGACAATTATCCTCAATGCCGTTTCGTTGTTCGGATCTCGCTTGTTTGGTTCCTCAATATTTGTCCCGTTGGCAACCCTCTGGCTGTTCGCGGTTATTGGCGCGGTGGATGATTGGGAAGGGATTCGCGGCCCCCGCCGTGGCTTGGGCATGAGCGCGCGCGCCAAGTTCAGCTTACAAGCGCTGGTGGCGCTCGCGATCGCGTACAGCCTTAAGGAATGGTTGATTGTGCCAAATCTCTTCTGGCCCACCTCCGCCGTGCCCTTGCACCTGGGCTGGTGGTATCTGCCAATTGCGGCGTTGATTATCGTCGCGATGGCAAACGCGGTGAATTTCACTGACGGGATAGACGGCCTGGCAGGCATGATTTGCATGACCATGTTCGGCGCATACGGCATCATCGCCATCTTCCAGGGGCAGGTCTATCTGGCGCGGTTTTGCTTTTGCGTTGTGGGCGCGCTGGCTGGTTTCTTATGGTTCAACGTTAAGCCAGCCGAATTGATGATGGGAGATACCGGCTCTCAGGCTTTGGGAGCGTCGCTGGCTGTTGTGGCGCTGATGACCGGCAGGTGGCTTTTCCTCCCTCTCATTGCCATTATTCCTGTTTCAGAATTGCTCAGCGTCATAATTCAAGTTTCGTACTTCAAACTGACCCACGGCAAGCGCGTGTTTAAAAAATCGCCCATCCATCACCACTTCGAAATGCTGGGTTGGCAGGAAAACCAGATTGTGATGCGCTTTTGGCTGATTAGTTTAATCGGAGCCATGCTCGGCTTTGCTCTGACCTTTTTGGGATGATTATGAAAAACTGGACCGATAAAAAAGTCATCGTGCTTGGAGCCGCCCGACAAGGGACGGCGCTTTCACGGTTCCTGGCAGAAAAAGGCGCGCGCGTCATCCTGACTGATTTGCACGGACCGGAAACCCTGTCCGCGGAAGCCCTGGCTCTGAAAGACAAAGGCGTGGAGCTCTGCCTGGGCTCACACCCATTGGACCTGCTTGAAGGCGCGGACCTCGTCTGCGTTTCGGGCGGCGTGCCGCTCAACATCCCGTTTTTGCAGGAAGCCGCCCGGCGTCGGATTAAGCTCTCCAACGATTCGCAGGTATTTTTAGAAGCTTGCCCCGCCCCAGTTGTCGGCATCACCGGCTCTGCCGGAAAGACTACCACAACCGCCCTGCTGGGCTTGATGGCCCGCAAATACTTCGAAATGAAGCAAAGCCCGCGCCGCGCCTGGGTCGGTGGAAATATTGGCAACCCTCTGATTGGACAGGTCGCTGAAATGCACCCGGATGACCTCGTTATCCTGGAACTTTCCAGCTTCCAGCTTGAACTCATGACCCTTTCTCCCCAGGTTGCAGTGGTCTTGAATATCACTCCAAACCACCTGGACAGACACGGCACCATGCAAGCCTACACGGCTGCCAAAGCCCGCATCCTGAATCATCAGCACCAGGGCGATGTCGCGGTGCTTAATCGCGACGACGCCGGCTCCTGGGAACTTTCATACCACCTGAAGAGTGACCTGATCAGCTTCGGCTTCAACCGGCCTGAAACAAATCAGAACGGCACCTATATCCACAAAGACTCAGTCTATCTGCAGATTGAGCGGCAGCAGTTGAAAATGTTCCCGGTAGAATGGATCCGGCTGCGCGGTCAGCATAATATCAGCAACGTGCTGGCAGCCTGCGCTGCCGCCGCGGGTGCGTCGCTGGCTCTGCCGGCTATCCAAAGCGCGGTGGAAGAATTCACCGGCGTAGCACACCGGCTGGAATTTGTCCGGAATGTGCGCGGCGCGGATTGGTACAACGACTCCATCGCCACTGCCCCCGAACGCACGCTGGCAGCGCTGCTGTCCTTCCAAAGTCCGGTGATCCTGCTTTTAGGCGGACGCGATAAGAACCTGCCCTGGGAGAAACTGGCAGAGCATGTGCGAAGCCGCGTCCGGCACGTCATTCTGTTTGGCGAAGCAGCCGAGCTTATCAGCAGCGCGCTTGGCAGTGTTCAACCCAATCAGACCCTGCTGTCCATCAGCCGGTGTGCCAGCTTACAGGAAGCCGTCCAAAAAGCCGCCGAACTCGCGCAGGATGGCGATTCCGTCCTGCTTTCACCAGGCGGCACCAGTTACGACGCTTTTAAAGACTTCGAAGAAAGAGGAGAGTGTTTCCGACAATGGGTGAACGCGCTGTAGTGAATGAGTATGTTAAGCCAGCCGCGCGTCGAAGCAGCGCCTCCAGGCTGCCATTCGATGTTCCTATGCTGCTGATAATCGCCAGCCTCCTGGTAATTGGTTTGTTGATGGTCTACTCTACCAGCCTGGACGCCTCTTTGCGCATGGGCGAAAAGCCGACATACCTCTTTTCCCGTCAGGTTCTGTGGGTCCTGCTTTCAGGCGCCTTCGCGTTCGGGTTAAGTTTTATTGACTATCACTTTTACCGACCTTTCATCCTTTGGGCGCTCATTGGAGTTCTGATTTTGCTGCTGGTTGTGTTGATTCGCAACGATGTCCGCTTCAACTCCAGCCGCGCGCTTTATGAAGGCTCGTTCCAGCCTTCAGAGTTTGCCAAGCTCGGCATTATTCTCTACCTCTCGTTCTGGCTGTCTTCCCATCGGGAAACGATGAACCTGCTCAAGGACGGCTTGCTGCCCCTGCTCTTTATGATTGGGCTTACAGCTGGCATGATTGTCCTGCAGCCAGACCTGAGCGCTGCCGGCACCGTGGTGCTGCTTGGGCTTCTGCTCTTCTTTTTGGCAGGCGGCGATCTCAAAAAGCTGACGATTTTCATGATCTTTATCCTGGCTGCCGGCACAATCGTCGTCGCGGTCTCGCGCACCGGTCAAGCCCGCATCAGCGATTATCTGAGCGGCCTAAAAGACCTGACCGGCAGCTCCTATCACGTAAAACGCATTTACGAAGCCATCATCAAAGGCGGGACGTTTGGCGTTGGGATTGGTGAGGCGGATACCAAATTCACCGGTTTGCCTCTGCCGCACACCGACAGCATCTTCGCGGTAATCGTTGAAGAAACAGGCTTCTTCGGCGCCTTAGGCGTCATGATACTCTACGTGCTCTTGCTGTGGCGCGGCATGGTAATCGCCAAACGCGCGCCAGACCAACTTGGTTCGTTAATCAGTTTTGGCCTGACCAGCTGGATTGCCCTGGAGGCATTTTTGAATATCAGCGTTATTGTGGGATTATTTCCCTTTGCCGGAAACGCCCTGCCCCTCATCAGCTACGGCGGTTCCAGCATGATTGCATCCATGACCGCCCTCGGCATTGTGATGAATGTTGCCCGGCGGAGTGTGATGAAAGAAACTGCGGAAAGGAGTCAGACCAGTGCGATTGTTGATTTGCGCGGGCGGGACTGGCGGCGGAGTGTATCCGGCGCTGACCGTTACGGAAACCCTCAGGAATGACACGCACACTCTGCTCTGGGTCGGCAGTGAGGGCGGCATGGAGAAGGCGCTGGTGGAACGCGTCGGGCTCCCCTATAAAGCCATTCCTGCCGCGGGCGTCCACGGGATTTCGCTCAAAAAGCTGCCCGGCAACCTTCTGCGGCTTTGGAAAGGTTATTGGAAATCCCGCCGGCTGCTCAAGGAATTCGACCCGGACGTCTTGCTTTTCACCGGCGGCTATGTTGCCATCCCGATGGCAGCCGCGGGTTTGCGGCGGCGTTCCGTGCTCTTCGTTCCGGATATCGAACCCGGGCTCGCGCTTAAGGTCCTGGCTCGCTTTGCCAGCCGCATCGCAATCAGCGTGGAAGACTCGCGCCGGTTTTTTAGACAAGAGGAGAAAATTACCGTGACAGGCTATCCGTTGCGTGAAGACCTCAAAAAATGGCAAAGACCCGAAGCCCTGGCATATTTCGGCTTTGACCCCCAGGTCCGGACTATCCTCTTTCTGGGCGGCAGCAGTGGCGCGCGTTCCATCAATCAGGCAGTCTTAGAAATTGCCAGCCAACTGACGCAGAACTACCAGGTAATCCATCTGACCGGTCACCTGGATTGGGACCTGATCCAACAGCAAACCCGCGCGCTCGGCCCCCGCTACCAGGCGTTTCCGTATCTGCACGAGGTCGGCGCGGCGCTGGCTTGCGCGGATCTGGTTGTATCCAGAGCCGGGGCGTCGATTTTGGGTGAATATCCCTACTTCGGACTGCCAGCTGTGCTGGTCCCCTATCCCTATGCCTGGAAATACCAGAAGGTCAACGCCGATTATTTGGTTGACCGTGGGGCGGCTCTGCTTCTGGAAGACAGGTCCCTGAAAACCAACCTCCTTCCGCTGCTTACGGAACTCATGAATGAACCGGAGCGCCTGGCAGCAATGAGCGCCGCGATGCGCGCCCTATCCAATCCGGACGCGGCCCTCGCCATCGCGGATTTACTCCTGGAGATGGCATGAACATGAAACCGGAGCCCAAACGATGATAAGCCTGAGCGTCCTCTTCTATGTATTGCTTGCTCTGTTCATTCTGATTGGAGCAATGCGCGGATTTGGGAAGGAAATCGTGGTGTGCGCCTCCAGTGTCCTGGCGCTTTTTACCATTGAAGTGGTCATTCCCAGGATATTCGGCGCAACCAGCGGCGCCAAACGCTTCTGGATTAATACAATTGTGATTGTTGTCTGCGCATTCGCTGGATACCAGACACCCAATCTCCGCCGCTTTGCCGAAAACATCCGTTTTCAACGCGGAGCCTTCCGGGACATCCTCACAGGCGCGCTGATGGGCGGTATCAACGGCTACATTCTCATCAGTTCAGTCTGGTACTACCTGGCAGAAGCGAATTACCCTTTCAAGGCGATTACCGCCCCAGACCTGGCAACCGAGATGGGCCAGAACGCCGCGAAAATCCTGGCATCCGCGTTTCCAACCTATATGCACGTGCCGGTGATTTACTACGCGATGGTCATCGTTTTCTTTTTGATAATTGGAGCCTTTGTCTGATGAAACGCGTGCATTTAATCGGGATTGGCGGAACAGGCATGTCGGCAATCGCCGTGGTGCTCCTCGAAAAGGGCTACCAGGTGAGCGGCTCCGATTTGAATGCCTCGCCATACTTCAAGCTGGTCAGCAAACGCGGCGCGCGCGTCATCCTCGGGCACGACCCGCAGCTTGCCCTCCAGGCGGACCTCGTGGTGCGCTCCTCGGCTGTCCGGGATGATGACCCGGAAGTTCAGGCTGCCCGCGCCGCCAATATCCCTGTCATCAAGCGGGAGAATTTCCTTTCCGAACTCACCTGGGGGAAAGAAACCCTCGCGGTGGCTGGTTCACACGGAAAGACCACCACGACTGCCATGCTCATCGTCCTGCTGGACGCGCTGGCATACGCCCCCAGCTTCATCCTTGGCGCGGAGATTAAAGAGTTGGGTACCAATGCCCGCTGGGACGTCGGAAGGCATTTTGTTGTCGAAGCGGACGAATACGACCGCATGTTCCTTGGGCTCTCACCCAGGATTTCGGTCGTCACCAACATCGAACACGATCATCCGGATTGCTTCCCAACCCCGCGCGATTATCTGGACGCGTTCGTGAGCTTTGTGAACCGGACCATTCCAAATGGGAAATCCATCCTGTGCGGCGATGATCCCGGTGTAAACAATCTCCTGAAAACCTCCCTGCGTCCGGATATTCAGCTGCTCACCTACGGCTTTGCTGAAGGCTGTGATTATCGGATAGAAGATTATGCCTGGAAAGACAGCGCGTCCCATTTCAGTCTGCGGCGGTATAAATCCCATCAATCCCCGCAAAAACTGGGCGATTTCATCCTGCGTCTGCCTGGAAAGCACAATGTCTCCAATGCCGCCGCCGCGCTCGCCGTGGTGGACGCGCTCGGAGGCAGCGCCGCGGACTCCGCCGCGGCCCTCGCGGAGTACACCGGAACCGAACGGCGCTTTGATATTGTGTTGGAAAGCTCCGGCGAAGTCCTGATCAATGATTATGGACACCACCCCACGCAGGTCCGTGCCACGTTGAGCGCCGCGCGGGAGCTGTACCCGACGAAAAAGCTGTGGGCGGTTTGGGAGCCGCATACCTTCTCACGCACAGAAAGTCTGCGAAAGGAATTCGCGCAAGCGTTGGAGCTGGCAGACGCGGTGCTCATCACCAAAATTTACGCGGCGCGGGAGACCGATGACGGCTTCAGCCCGCAAACCATAGCCGATACCATGCAAACAGGCAAAGCCTGTTACATTTCAGACTACGCGCAGCTCGTGGAAACGCTTAGCCGCCAGCTAAGCGGGAACGATGTGGTTGTGTTCCTCTCCGCGGGTAAAGGTCCGCAAATTTGCGCCTGCCTGCGTGAAAACATATTGAAACAAAACGGGGAGGCGTCCGCGTGAGCATTCCAATCCGAAAACTCCAGGCTTTGTTTGGCGCCCGACTGCAAGAAAACGTGCGCATGGCAAACTACACCACCTCCCGCGTGGGCGGCCCTGCCCTGGGTTTAATCGCCCTCAACACCCTGGATGAAATGCGGGAAACGACCGCGGCGCTCTGGAGCCTGGATATTCCTTTCAAGCTCATCGGCAGCGGCTCCAACATATTGGTGAGCGATAAAGGCTACCCGGGTATCATCCTGCTGAACCACTGCCATAACATTCGCATCAACACCCACCAAGACCCGCCTGGCGTCTACGCCGAAAGCGGCGCGAACCTCAGCAACCTGGCCCGTCAAAGCGCCTTGCGCGGTCTTTCCGGACTGGAGTGGGCTGGCAGCGTGCCGGGCTCGGTCGGCGGCGCGGTTTATGGGAACGCCGGCGCGTTTGGCTCTGATATTTCCAAATCGCTGGTCTCCATTCAGGCTTTGCTGCGCGGCGAAGGCGAAAAAACCCTGAGCGCCGAAGACCTGCAGTTCTCGTACCGCAGCAGCATCCTCAAGCGGGAACGAAGAAAGGTGCTGATACTCTCGGCGACAATGAAGGCGGCCCAAAGCACGCGTGAGGCTGCCTGGAAAACCCTGATGGAAATCTCCGATAAGCGTCAGGCAACCCAGCCTACCGGCGCTTCCACCGGTTCCACTTTCAAGAACCCTCCCGGAGACCATGCCGGCAGGCTGATTGAAGCCGCCGGGCTAAAAGGTTTGCAGGTCGGGCATGCCCAGTTCAGCACCCTGCATGCGAATTTTATTGTGAATGACGGCAATTCCAGCGCTCAGGAATACCTGACGCTAATCCGCACCGCCCAAAAAACCGTGAAAGAAAAATTTGGCGTGCAGCTGCAGCTGGAAATTGAATTGATAGGTGAATTTGATGATGACGATGCGTAAATTGAAACTTGCTTTAATATTTGGCGGCCGCTCTGGTGAGCACGCGGTCTCGCTGCGCTCCGCGCGTTCGGTACGGGACGTTCTGGACCCCGCCAAATATGAGGTCGTTGAAATCGGAATTACCCTCGAAGGGGTCTGGTTAAACGGCGCCGAAACGCTGAAAGCGTTTGAAAGTCGCGACACCAGCGCCCTGTCTGAGGTTTGTCTTCTCAACGTTAACGGGAAAGTCGGGCTTTATCGGCGGAAAAACGCGCAGCTATCACAGGTCGCAGAGCTGGACATTCTTTTCCCCGTTCTGCACGGCACTTTTGGTGAGGACGGCACCATCCAGGGGCTGTTCGAAATCCTGAATTGCGCGTACGTGGGCGCTGGCGTGCTTGCCTCCGCGGCGTGTATGGATAAAGCAATCTGTAAAGACCTGATCCATAACGCCGGCATCCCCGTATTACCTTCACGGGTCTTCAACCGCGGGCAGATAGAAAACTACCTGGAAGATGTCATCGCCTTGTCGGAACTTGTCTCCGCGTACCCATTGTTTGTCAAACCCGCCAACCTCGGCTCCTCCGTGGGCATCAGTAAAGCCCGCGATCGCGAGGAACTGCGTTCTGCGCTGCAAAAAGCCGCGCGCTTTGACCGGCGCGTGCTGGTGGAGCGCGGGCTGGACGCGAGAGAAATTGAGGTCAGCGTGCTGGGTAATGACAGCCCGCTTGTGTCTGTCCCGGGCGAGCTCATCCCCGAGGATGAATTCTATACGTACAGAGCCAAATATCTGAGCGGCGACCCCGAAGTTATCATTCCGGCGCCCTTTGATACGGAAATGATCCAAAGGATTCAGGAATATGCTTTGCGCGCTTATCGGGCGGTGGATGGCGCCGGGCTCGCGCGGGTGGACTTTCTGATGGACAAACACAGCGGTGAACTCTATTTGAGCGAAATTAACACGATGCCCGGTTTTACCAGCATCAGCATGTACCCGAAACTTTGGAAAGCCTCCGGCTTGGACTATCCCCAGTTGGTGGACCGCCTGATTGAGCTGGCGTTGGAGCGCAAAGCCGACCAGGACCAAACCACCCGGAAATATGAGGATTAGGCGGTAAGATGGCACCCCGTTACGAGAATATGACCAGAGCGGACCAGGTGAGAGCGCGTCGGAGCATTGAACCAGCGCGCCGCAAGCCGATTCCACAGCCGGAAAAATATTCCAGACGAAACGCGGAGAGCTCCGCGCGCGTTACCGTTCGCCGCTCGGACCAAAGCATGGCGAAGCCAACTTCCGCGGCGTATTCGCAGCACCGGCGCAAGTATTACGTCCCCGCCGGCGCTCCGGGAACAGAGATCCGGCTGCCCGCTTTGCCAACAGTCAAGCTGAGCTGGCGGCTGGCATCCGCGCTGCTGGCAATTCTCGCCCTCGTCGGCATTTATATGGTGAATTCATCACCCAACTTCATGGTGTCATCCATCAACCTCAGCGGCGCGGTTCGGGTCTCCGCCCAGGAAATCCTGAACACAATTGACCTGGAAGGAACCCAAATCATCAAGCTGACCCCCGAACAAATCCGGCAGAAAATCGCGGCTGCCTTCCCGGATGTTGAGGACGTCCAGGTTTCGGTGGATTTCCCGGCTGAGGTTAAGGTCGCGGTGAAAGAACGCATCCCTGCCATCACCTGGTACGAAAATGACACCCCCCTCTATTGGGTGGATGAACAGGGCTACAGCTTCCCGATCCGGGGCGAAGCCAGCATTCCAATGGCAGTCCATGCCGCCGGTGAGCCACCCCGACCCCTGGGGTATCAAACGGCGCAAACAGAAGCTGCCGAAGCGGAAAGCGCAAAGACCCCATCAGCGCCGCTTCCGTCGGTTGACCCCGGTTTTGTGGAAATGGTACTGAAACTGCGCGGAATCATGCCATCGGGAACCGCGCTGCTGTATGACCCCGAAAATGGGCTGGGTTGGACTGACCCGAATGGATGGCAAGTTTTCCTGGGAACGGTGCCCGCCGACATCGACCTGAAGATGGCGGAATATCAGGTAATTGTTGCCAGTCTCCTGGAAAGAAACTTGCACCCTGTTTTGATCAACCTTGAATATTTACACGCACCTTATTATCGATTGGAGCATTAACATGGAAGATCCCATTGTCGTTGGACTTGATATCGGAACCTCAAAAGTTTGCACCCTGGTTGCCCGCGTGGAAAACGGCACAAACCTGCGCATCCTCGGCGTCGGAATTGAGCCTTCCCAGGGTATCCGCAGAGGCAATGTGGTGGACATAAACTCAGCCTCTCAATCAATCGCGCGATCCATTGAAAAGGCAGAGCGTACCTCGGGGTATGAAATAAACAGCGCGCTGGTGAGCCTGGCTGGGTCGCAAGTCAGCTCAATGAACAGCCGGGGCGTCGTTGGCATTTCCGGCAGGGTCATAGACCAGGACGACGTGTACCGCGCTCTGGATTCTGCCCAGGCGGTTGCCGTCCCACACGACCGGGAAATCATTCATGTCATCCAACGCGGTTTCACCGTTGACGGGCAGAGTGGAATTCGAAAACCCATTGGTATGCACGGCTTCAGAATGGAGGTGGAGGCGCACATTATCACCGCGTCGGCGTCCACTGTCGAAAACTTGCGCCAGTGCGTTTCCATGGGTGGCATTGAAGCTTCGCAGTTTGTCTTGAATCCGCTGGCTGCTGGCGAAATGGTCCTGTCCGATTCTGAACGCGCCATGGGCGTGGCAGTCGTCGACCTGGGCGGCGGCACCACTGACCTGGCGATTTATATTGATGGGGATGTCTGGTATACCAACGTGCTGAATGTTGGCAGCGGTCACGTCACCTCTGATATCGCCCAGGGGCTCAGGCTGCCGGTGGAAGTGGCGGAAGAGGTCAAACTCCATCACGGTTACGCGAATCTGGATGAAATCCCGGAGGATGAAACCTTCAATATCGTGTCTTTCGGCTCCGAGCAAAGCCGGAAAGTCTCCCGGCGGGAACTGACCGATATTATTGAGGCCCGCGTGGAAGAAATCTTCATGATTGTCCACAAAGAAATCAAGCGCTCCGGATATGATGGAATGCTCCCGGCTGGGTTGGTTTTGACCGGCGGCGGCAGCATGCTGCCAGGAATCCGAAAATTGGCGACTCGCGTCACAGGTCTGCCAGCCAGAATTGGCAAACCTGAAAAAATGGTGGGACTCACTGACCAGATCAGCTATCCTGCCTTTGCCACCAGCGTTGGCTTGCTGCAATGGGCAATTCTTATGAGCGAAACCAACCAGACGCCCAATGAGCGCCATGGAAAATCAGGAAAACCATTCGATATCAAAGCGGAGAAGATAAAGAATTGGCTTGGAAAGTTATTACCTTAGTTCAATTGTTAAGAGGAGAATCAAAATGGATGCTAAACAGACTGAAATAAGTGCACGAATTAAAGTAGTAGGCGTCGGCGGTGGCGGCTGCAATGCCATCAACCGCATGATTGCCGAAGGTCTTACTGGGGTTGAGTTCATCGCCATCAACACGGATGCGCAGGCGCTTCTCAAATCCAGCGCGCCTACCCGCGTACGGATTGGAGACAAAGCCACGCGGGGGCTTGGCGCGGGCGGTGACCCCCGGATTGGTCAGGCGGCAGCTGAAGAATCAGCGGACGAACTGTTCGAGGTGCTGAAAGGCAGCGACATGGTCTTCGTCACGGCTGGTCTTGGCGGCGGAACTGGCACTGGCGCTGCCCCCGTGGTGGCGCAGATTGCCAAGGAAATTGGCGCGCTGACCATCGGCGTAGTCACCCGTCCGTTCGGCTTTGAGGGCACCCACCGGGCCAAATCCGCTGAGGAAGGCGCCATGCGCCTGAAAGAGCACGCGGATACTTTGATTGTCATCCCCAACGACCGGCTGCTGCAGATTGTCACCAAAAACGTCTCCCTCCAGGAGGCCTTCAGAATCGCGGATGACGTCCTCCGCCAGGGAATTCAAGGTATTTCGGAACTGATTACCGTCCCGGGCTTGATTAATCTGGACTTCGCGGACGTTCGTACGATTATGTCCGAAGGGGGGGCGGCACTCATGGCAGTCGGCGAGGCTTCTGGTGAAGACCGCGCCCGAGTTGCGGCCGGACAGGCGATTTCCAGTCAGCTTCTGGATGTGACTATCAACGGAGCGAGGGGAATCATTTTCAATATGACCGGCGGCTCCAACTTCTCGCTCTATGAGGTCTACCAGGCTGCGGATATCATTAAGGAAACCGCCCATCCCGACGTCAACCTCATTTTTGGCGCGGTGATTGATGAATCCATGGGTGATAAAGTTCGCATCACCGTTATCGCGACCGGATTTGATAATGTCACCACTCCTGCAGAGGTGGAGCGAAACGCATTTTTTTACAACACGCCGTCCCGAAAAACGGATAGACTGACCGGCGCGAATAACCCTGTCCGCCAGGATCCCGCTCCAAAAGCTCAAAAGCCAGCTGAGGACTACACATATGCTTCCAGCGCGGAGATTGACGTGCCGACCTTCTTACGGAAACGCCGGGAGCAGCAGGGTGATTTGAACTGATAAACGCGCCAGATCTCCTCTTTTACCTTTCGCGCACCAGCTTCCTTCCTCCCCAAAAAAGGGAGGAAGGAAGCAAACCAGCCGTGCGGTCTGAGGTCAGTCTGTGAACCTGACCAGCATCCTGGAAATTTACATTCACCCTCACAAGTCTGTGGGCGACCACGAATAAGCTGCCCGCCGGCGGGGAGAACGCCAGCTCAGGGCAGTTATTTTTTCCCCGGCTCACCGTTCATCGACAGCGCCGCCTGATGTCAGCGCAGGCATTGCAATTACCCACCATGCCGCGTTTGAGCATTCCGGGAGCCAACCTCACCGAATTTGCTGCTTAGGCAGGTTTCCCCATCGTTATGGTTAATTCCGCCAGTTTTTTTCACTGCTTCTCTTTTTGTGGCATTTCGTATCATAACTGCGGTTTCGCGCTGCCCGGTCAGAGCAAGCTCTGATTCCCGCTCAGGAATCACCTCTGGCACGCTCGTCAGCAGTCCATCGGAACCGCCGATCACAGTTGCTCTTGCGGGCTAATTGGCTATACGCCCACCGCTGCTTTTAGGCGGGTACAGTCTGTTTTTTTTCGGTCCCAGGTTTCCATAACGGAACAGCTCTTAGAGGCTTTGCCGTTCGGCATGTCAAAATACCTGGAGTGGCTGTCTTTTTTCATGAGCAAAACGCGAAAACCAGGGCACTAAAACCGAACCTTAAATTCTGGGAAATTTTAAGATTACAGGCCCTTTCTGGCTTGCCCCTGCCGATATTTCGTGCTAAAATGTTTTCACCTAGATATGGGGGAATAATCTATTTACACCCCTATATATTGGGGTATTACTGACAGGTGAAGAGGATGAATTGCCCATTTTGCCAGCATCCGGTGTCCCGGGTTATTGATACGACCAAAGATTCCCGCGGGGGAATCCGCCGGCGCAGAGAATGCGCGTCCTGCCATCAACGCTTCAGCACCGTAGAAAGGGTTGTGCTCAATACCCCAATGCTGGTCAAACGGGACGGCACGCGCGAAGAATTCAACCGCGACAAACTCCTGCAGGGTTTGCGCATCGCTTGCGCCAAACGGCCGGTTTCCGCATCGGCGTTGGAACAGCTGGTAAGCAATATCGAAGCGGAATTGCAGAAGAAAGGGCGCGCCGAAATCAATTCCCGCGTGGTTGGCGACCTTGCGATTAAAGGTCTCAAGGAATTGGATCATATCGCCTATGTGCGCTACGCGATTGTTTATTTGCGGATGGATGATCTTCACACTGTCCGGGACGAAATCGATCATTTACTTTTCGAAGAAAACAATTAAGGACCTCCTATGGAACATTCACCTACCCCTTTTGCGGGTCTCTTGCCAACCCCCCCGATACCTTCCGATCTGCCCTTGATTGATTTAAGCGATAATTCGCGCCAGATTCTAAGCAAAAGATACCTGCGCAGAAACGAAGAGGGCAACCCAGTGGAAAGCGTGGAAGAAATGTTCTGGCGGGTTGCCTGGCATATCGCCGATGTGGACGCGAAAGAAAAACCGCTGCAAACCGCCGAGGCCTTCTACCGCCTGCTGATTTCCAAGTCCTTCTTCCCAAACTCGCCCACATTCACTGGCGCAGGCACCCCCCTTGGTCAGTTGGCTGCCTGCTTTGTGCTTCCCGTCTCCGATGATATGGGCAGGGCGTCTGATG
>JAKQFH010000090.1 GCA_029556265.1 Chloroflexota bacterium
CTCCCAGCATCATGACCCCCACCGTACGGATGGGCTCGCGTGCCCGCGAAGCAGGGTATCAGTCAATCCCCTGCATAGCATATTTCCGAGCAATGGCGGTGGGAGCAAGCCCCCGCCGTACGGATGGGCTCGCGTGCCCGCGAAGCAGGGTATTAGTCCATCCGCCGTGGTTGAATTATCGGACTCGTTACGGGGGGAGTGAACCCCCACCGTACGGATGGGCTTTAGTCCATCCGCTGCATGGCTTACTTCCAAGCGTTGGCGGTGGGAGTGAACCCCCACCGTACGAAGAACCCTTATTCTATCTTCAACGGAAGTTCGAAACTGATAGTGGTACCGACACCAGCCGTTGATTCGACCCAGGTTTTGCCGCCGTGTGCTTCCACAATCGCGCGCGCAATTGCCAACCCCAACCCGCTCTGGTTACTGTCGGCGTGCCGGCTTTTATCCACACGATGAAATCGCTCAAAAATCAACGGCAGTTCCTCCGCGGGAATGCCTTCGCCGTTATCCGTGACCTTGAATAACAGTGCGTGATTTTCTTTGACCTCTGAAACCCCCAAAGCGATTTGCCCACCAGTCGAAGTGTGCCTGATCGCGTTGGAAACCAGGTTTTCCAAAACCTGCATTAACCGCCCCTCATCGCCCAAAAGCGCGGGCAGCCCTTCATCCACCTTGATAGCCAAACCAATCCCCTTCTGCTCAGCCTGCAGGCGAAAAACCTCGCTGACCTTGTTCAGCAAACTCGCCGGCTCCACCGCTTCACGGCTGATCAGCAGCTCGCCGCTGTCGGACTGCGACAAGGTACGCAAGTCGCTCACCAGGCGGTTTAGGCGGGTTATTTCAAGGCCGAGCACGTCCAGCCTCTCGGGGGTCAGTTCCAGATCGCCATCTCTGGCGGCTTCCACATAACCCCCAATAACCGTCAGCGGCGTGCGCAAATCATGCGCAATGTCAGCCGTCATTTGCTTACGCAGCCGCTCAGCATTTTCTATTTCGAGGCTCATGCGATTGAAGGACTTGCCAAGTTCACCAAGCTCATCGCTTGAACTCACTTCCACTAATTGTGTGCGTTTGCCCTCTGCCAGGTTGCGTGAGGCGGCTGTCAGTGCTTTGATCGGCCGAGTGAAATTTCCAGATACCAACAAGCTGAATAGCGAGACCACTAACACCGCAGCCAGCAGCGTCCAAAGTAAGCCTCGGTTGACCTGATCCAGGAAATTTTGCTCCAAGGCAGAGTAGCTGATCGAGCGTGAACTCAACAAAGTGCCCACCCGCTCACCCTTAAAGAGAATTGGCACACCAGCCTCCAATTGCTGCTGTGTCAACTGGCTGCCGGTTGGATAGAGATCCTCCAATCCAACCACGACGATACCCTCCGCATCTGCCAAACCGAAGGTGCGCGGTCCAGCCTGCACACCTTGCTGGGTCTGATTGCCTCCCGGTCCGCGTCCGGATCCATGCCCCGCCATCACGCCAGCCGCTGAAGACAGGATTTCATCCACGCCCTCCCAACTGCCATTTTGGGCATAAAACGCCTCAACCAGCGCGAGTTTGGTTTGCGATTGCTGATCGAGCACATACCGCTGGAAATTCTCCGAAATCAGTGAGCGAAAAAAGAAGGTCAATGCCAGACCTGTCAGCAGGGATACGCCAATGAAAGCCAACGCCAGTTTGAGAGTGATCGATGTTTTCAAGGTCGCTCCTGGTTGTTCATGCGATAACCGACACCAAAAACCGTTTCCAGGTAGCGCGGCGTGGCTGGGTCAGGTTCGATTTTCAAACGCAAATTTCGGATATGAACATTCAGTGTACTCTCCAGACCGGTGAAGCCACTCTCGTACAAGCGATCCACCAGCTCCGTGCGCGAGAAAACCCTGCCCGGTGTTGCCATCAATACCTCAAGCAGATCAAACTCAAGCGCGGTCAGGTTGGCTTCCTTTTCCCCGATCTTTACACTATGCGCAGCCCTGTCCATCACCAGGTCCCCCACCCGCAAAAGGCTCGCAGGCTCAACAGGCGTCTCAACCCGCCGCAGAGCCGCCCTGATCCTTGCTAAAAGCTCCCGCATTCGAAAAGGCTTGATCACGTAATCG
>JAKQFH010000070.1 GCA_029556265.1 Chloroflexota bacterium
TCAAGCTCATCCCTAAATCCCCCAACACTCCGGATGAAGTCAAAGCCGAGGCGCAAGCCGTCATGGCCGAGATTACCCAAGCCGAGGCTGAGATCCTCAAGCCCTCGCATTCCAACAGCTAAATTACTTCTTCAGAATCAGGCGGTCTTTTCGATCACCCAAAAGTGGGAAAGCCCCATACGCTGCAAAGGCGTTTTCTCAAGGGCTTGCAGCACAGCACGGATTGCCTTTCCCAAGCGCGGATGGCGCTCGATGATATTATCGTAGGCACCGAAGATGGTTCTTTTGGTAACGACTTGCACCGGCAGCCCGGCAAACAGACGCGCCAAATCCGCACGCGTATAGACCCGCACATGCGGCGCGAGTTTATCCCGCAGACGGCGGGGCAGATAGTTGACCAGCAGGATATTGCCAAAATGATATTTGCTGCGCCAATAAATGCCATGCGTCTCAAAAGGATAGCCGCGGTTAGGGCAAAAGAGCACAATGCGCCCTCCCGGCTTGAGCACCCGCACCATCTCCTGCACCGTGGCTTGGTCATCCTGCACATGCTCCAGCACCTCATGGCTGAAGACTATGTCTATGCTGCCAGTGGGGAAGGGCAAATGTTCGCCAGCGCCACAAACCACCAGCTCCGCAAAGGCATGGCTTTCCTGCACCCGTGGGAACTCGATATCCAACCCGATAGCTTGCCGGCTTAGCGGCACCAAGTGGCGCAGATATGTCCCAACTCCGCTGCCATCCACGAGCACCCGCCCGGTGATACGCTCTCCAGCTGCCTCACGCAGCATGGCAAAGCGGCGCTCCTGCCCAGCGCGCCAGACGTGCGAAGGCTCGCCTCGTTCGGCGGCTTTTTCCAAGTTTTCGGGGATGACCTGCGGCATAGGGTTTATTCTACCAGTTTGCCATCCACATAACGAGCATTATTTCCAATCCACGCCCATCTTAGCGCGGCCGCGCAGGTATTTTTCTACAGCAATGCCAGCGGTGGCTCCGTCAGCTGCGGCAATCACAGCTTGCTTGATATGCTGGCAGAGCACGTCCCCCACTGCAAATACGCCCGGCACGTTGGTTTGGAACTCGCGATCGACCAAAATGCAGCCTTGTGCACTGGTTTCGATTTGCCCTTGCAAAAAGTCTGTGATGGGCACTCCGCCCTGCAAATAGATAAACACACCTTTTACTGCCAGATTCTGCTCACCTTCTTTGCCGCGTTGGGCGTAAGCAATACCCTCCACATGCGCGTTGCCATATATCTCGTGTATAGCTGCGCCCAAAAGCACTTCGATCTTAGAATTAGCTTTGAGTTCGGCAATCAGCTCTTCTGCAGCCACCAACTCCGGCGTTGGGCAGAGCAGTGTAACCTGGCTGGCAAAACGTGCGAGATAGATCGCCTCTTCGACGGCTTCGTCATTTTTGCCTGCCACAGCTACTGCCTCATCCTTGAAGAAAGCGGCATCGCACACCGCACAATAGGAAACCCCGCGTCCGAGAAACTCCGCCTCGCCCTTGATCAGGTTGCTGCGCCCTAACGAGCCAGTGGCGATGATGACGGCACGAGCAGGATAGACGCCAGCGTTGCCGTAGACCACCTTGGGGCTTCCCGCCAGGTCCGTGCCAATCGCTTTATCGTTGACGTAGCGCGCGCCAAAGCTCTCGGCTTGAGCGCGCATGGTCTTGAGCAGCTGCGCCCCGCTCACCTCACCTATAACGCCTGGGTAGTTCGCAATTTTGCTCGTTGTGCCTAAGGCACCTGTGGTCAAACCTTTATCCAAAACCAGGGTGGAAAGATTTGCTCGCGCAGTGTAAATGCCGGCTGTGGAGCCGGCTGGACCTCCGCCGATAATCACCACATCGTAAATAAGTTCAGGTTGGGTATCGTTCATCAATTCGCCTCTATTTTTTATTCAATCCAAAATAGTATAACGGACTTGAGCCTTATTAAATAGTAGCGCGTAAGGTTGCATAAGAGCAAAGTGATAATGTTCTAAATTAGCAAAATAG
>JAKQFH010000051.1 GCA_029556265.1 Chloroflexota bacterium
CATCAATCCGGCAGCCACACTTGAATCGGCGGATTATTCCGCTGGTGGACCTGCCTTAATTCCCTTCAGTCAGCGTCTTTTACAGGAATCGGTTCGTTAGTTTTACCAGCATCCACGTGACTTGACTTGTAGCCACCATTATTAGGGGGGCGGATAGATGACGGTCGCATGGATCAGAAAATAACGGCGCTTAAAGTTCAAAAACGCAATCCCAACCGGGTCAATGTGTACCTGGATGGTGATTTTGCTTTTGGCTTGGCCCGAGTTGTTGCGGCTTGGCTGCAAATTGGTCAGATCCTGACCCCTGAAAAAATCACCTCGCTGCAGGCTCAAGATACCCATGAAGTGGCCTATCAAAAAGCGCTGCAGTTGATTGCTATCCGTCCTCGTAGCACTGCCGAAATTCAGCAGCGGCTCACACGCCACGGCTTTGATCCCACCGTGATCGAAGCCACCCTTGAGCGTCTCAAAGAAAACCGCTTACTGGATGATGCGGCTTTTGCCCGTCTCTGGGTTGAGAACCGCTCAACGTTCCGCCCGCGTGGACGGCGCGCGCTCGCCCTGGAGCTTCGCCAGAAGGGAATCGCTGCCGATGCGATTGATGACGCGCTCGATGAGTCCGTGGACGATAACGCCCTGGCTTTGCAGGCCGCTGAGCGCTATGCCCGGCGCTTGCAGGATCTCGATTGGCAGGCCTTTCGTACCCGGCTTTCGGCCTTTTTGGGCCGCCGGGGATTTGATTATCAGACGACCGCCGAGGTGGTTCGTCAGGTCTGGGCCAGTCATCATACGTTGGAAACGCTAAATACTGATTTGGAAATTGAGGAAAATTAAAAATGGAAGTACTGGGATATATCTTATCCGGTGTTGGCGTGTTGGCGATAATTGCTGCTGTAATTATTGCCAACGTCCTGTCCAAAACCAAAATTGATAACTTCAAGCAGCAGTTCTATGTTGAACAGCAAAACAAAGCCGACAACATCGTTCTGGTTGCGAACGAGCGGGCCAAAACCATTGAGTTGGAAGCCCGCGACAAATCCCTGCGGTTACAGCAGGATGCTGAGTCAGAATTGACTCGCCGCCGCAGCGAAATTGTTCACGAGGAAGAGCGCCTCCAAAAACGCCGCACTGAGCTGGACCACCGCACTGAGCGGATGGAACTGCGTGAGCAGGCGATTAACAAGCGCCAGAGCGCCTTGGATAAGCGCGCCAATGATATTGAAAAAATGGCTGTGGACAAACTGGCTGAACTGCAGAAAGTTGCCAACATGTCTGTTGACGAAGCCCGCGCTCAGTTGTTGCAGGAAGTCGAAAAAGAATCCCGCGATGACATGGCCCGCATCATCCGCCAGATCGAGGCCGAAGCTCGCGCCGATGGCGAAAAACGCGCCCGTGAGATCGTTGCCGACGCCATTCAGCGCGTGGCCTCTGACCACGTTGCCGCAGTTTCAACCTCAGTTGTCCCCCTGCCCAATGAGGAAATGAAGGGCCGCATCGTGGGCCGCAATGGCCGTAACATCCGCGCCTTTGAACAGGCTGCCGGTGTGGACGTGATTGTGGATGACACGCCCGAGGCAGTGACGATATCCTGCTTTGATCCCGTCCGCCGCGAGGTTGCTCGCCGCTCCCTGGAGCGCCTGATTGTGGATGGCCGCATTCACCCCGCCCACATTGAAAAAATTCTCAACGACACCCAGCGCGAGGTGGACAAGGATATTGTTGAAGCTGGCGAACAGGCCGTCTTTGAAGCTGGCGTTGCCGGTCTGCATCCCGAAATCATCCGGGTTTTGGGTCGGCTCCGCTTCCGCACTTCCTACGGGCAAAACCAGTTGGCGCATGCCGTTGAGGTTGCCCGCCTTTCTGCCGTCATCGCTGCTGACCTGGGCGCCGATGTGGATATTTCTCGTGCCGCTGGCCTGCTCCATGACCTGGGCAAGGCCATGGATCACAACGTGGACGGTACCCACGCTTCAATTGGCGCTGAATTTGCCAAACGTTATGGCGTTCACCCCCGTGTAGTCAATGCCATTGCTGCCCACCACCACGAAGTTGAGCAGGAAAGCGTTGAAGCCGTCATCGCCGAAGCTGCCGATGCCATCTCCGGCGCTCGCCCTGGCGCCCGCCGCGAAGACCTGGAGCAGTACATCAAGCGCCTGCGCGCACTCGAAGATATTGCCACCTCCTTCAAGGGCGTCAGCCAGAGCTACGCTATTCAGGCTGGCCGTGAAGTCCGCATTATCGTCCGTCCGGAAGATATTGATGATTTAGCCGCCACCCGTCTGGCGCGTGATATTGCCAAGAAGATCGAAGAAACCATGCAATACCCCGGTCAAATCAAGGTAACCGTCATTCGCGAAACCCGTGCCGTGGAATACGCCAAATAACGGTTTTCTGGTTAAGTAAATCAAAAGGGACGGATTATTCTCCGTCCCTTTTTGATTTCAGTTTTAGCCGAAGCTAGAAGGCAAAAGCCCCATTCCGGTAGAACAGCTCGCCATCCACCCGAATTTCCGAATCCGTCCGCATGTCGCAGATCATATCCCAGTGAATCGCACTGCGATTCATACTGCCCGTCTCGGGGTAGCCCATACCAAGCGCCAGATGGAA
>JAKQFH010000053.1 GCA_029556265.1 Chloroflexota bacterium
GGTTGGCGGTGTCAATTTGCTGTCCTGTTGCTGAGCAAACCTAACAGGAACGGTATTGCAGGCCGCACCAGGTGCGCGCACAGTTCGAGGCTGTGACCTGCAATTGAGAATCAAGCACAGTCCAGCCCGGTACTTGCCTCCCCAAAGGGATGAAGAACGGGGCTGGCCGGCTTGATTTTTAATCTAGTTGGCAGCCCTGCGAAAGCAGGGCCAACGTAGAAACCAATCAAAATTCAGAAAAGGAGGATACATGCAAAAAACAATTGAGAAATACCAGAAGAATCCCGCACTGGTGATCCTGGACCGCCAGGCGGGAAAAATTACCGACGAGCAGCTTTGGAGTATTTTTGCCTATGCTCAATACACGGCTGCCCGCCGTGTGTGCGCTGCCCTGGGCTATCTGCCGTTCACCTGGCCGCTGACGCCGGTGGATATGCAGCTAAACACCCAGGTAGCGTCAGATGTTTATGCGCTGCTGGCAAAAGCCGGCATCCCGGCTGGCCGCAGCCAACCAGACGAAACCCGCCTGGCTGAATACCTGCGGGCAATCAACATTCTGCTCACCGAGGTCTATTTCGTTGATGAAAAACACCTCCAATATGCCCTGTTCTGCCTGAAAAACTATATGCGGATTGGTCCGCAATGGCTAAAACAGGCAGCAGGCATCGTTGAAGCCGAGGTTGAAGTCGAGGTGACGGCATGATGCTCACCAGCCTGGTTTCTTACCCCAATCGGGGCGAGGGCGGGCGCTCCGATTTTCGGGGCAACTGCTCCCCCCGGCTGATCCAGGACTTGATCGAACACTACAAGCCGCGCCTGTTTTATGACCCGGCCATTGGGTCTGGAACGAGCCGGGATGTGGCGCAATCCATGAAAGTCCCTGGCTTTTTCAGCGACCTGGCGCAAGGGTACAACGTCCTGGTGGACGAACCGCCGTACTCCGGGTTTGATATGGCCTTCTGGCACCCGCCGTACTGGAACATCATCCAGTATTCGGGGCCGGGTGGTCAGTGGGGGGGAGCCGGCAATCCCGGCGACCTCTCTCTGATCGCGGATTACGGCGAGTTCATCAAGGCGTTGAACGAAGCCACCTTTCGCATCTACGAAACCCTGAAGCGCGGCGGGCGACTGGCCGTGCTGGTGGGTGACGTGCGCCGGAAGGGAGTGCTTTACCCGATCCAGCGCGATATGCGCTGGTATGGCACGCCCGACGCGTTCATTGTCAAGGCGCAGCACAACATGGTGTCCAGCCGGACGGCATACAGTGGGAATTTCGTGGCAATCGTCACGGAATACCTGGTGGTGACGAAAAAGGCTGATGCCTGGATTGTCCCGCTGCGCGTGACCGAGGCGAAGCAAACCGACACGCGAAGGTGGTCCGGTGCGACCTGGCAAAACCTGGTGCGCGCCGGCCTGGAATTTCTGGGCGGCGAAGCGGAACTGCCGGCGCTCTACGAGTGCTTGCAGGAACACCGCCGCGTCCAGGAGTCCAGGGAGAAGGGCGTGGACTGGCAGGCGATTGTCCGCCGGGAACTGCAAACCCGCCCGCACTTTCGCAATGTGGATCGTGGCCGGTGGTGCCTGGTGCAGCCGGCGTAGAAAAAAGAAAGGAGAAAAATGAATGGATGCCAAATCCACCACCTGGACCTACAGGCTGCCGGGAGACGGCACATACAGTATCCGGTTTGAAAAACCGGTTGGTCTGCGCGCCGTTCTGACTCGAATCAGAAAATCATGGGGGTTCAAACGGCTCCCACGCGGAACTGAAGCCTGGATAACAAAACCGTAGGCGCGCCAATGGCCGAACAACCAGAAAACGAATACGTCAACCTACGTTGGATATTGGCCTGCATAGCAGATCGGTTGTACCCCAACGATATTGATCTTGACGTGGAGTCGGACGAGCATTATCGCGAGATGTGGCGTGAAGCAGTTTTTCAGGCGGTATGCCAACAAGGTCTGCCGCTGCTCAGAATAAACTGGCGGCATACTCGCGTTCTTGCTTTCCAACAAATGAGAGTGTTCATGAATGCAGAAGATGAAGAATATCGTAAAACGACAAAAAAAGAAAGGAGAAAAAATGGAATTTGATAAGGTGATCCAAAGCCTTGAAGCCGGAAACTTCAAGGTTGAGCCGGTCAGCGATTGCAACTGCACCTTTGACTGGCACTTTGAATCCGGCAAACTGGTGGACGGTTGTGATGGTGACGACTGCTACGAGGGTTTTACCCTCCTGGTGGACGACGACATCGTTGCTGACCGAACGCGGTACAACGCCCCCAATTTCTTTGTGAACGGCCTGTCCGAAAAGGATATCCCCGAAGGAATCTGGGAACAGATGCAACCACCTACCACAGTCCAGCGCTGGGAAACCGGCAATCCGGCGGTGCATGATGCTCGCCGGCGGGACGCTCTGATTGCCTTCCTCATGGAAGGCGGGTATGAACTTGCCCGCGATGATGAACGCGGATTCGCAAACGAATACACCATGATCTTGCGGGAATTGCCCGATGGTGTGTTCGTGTCCGTAAACCGCGAGGAAGCAGAAGCATGGGCTGATGCCTTCCTCTATCGAGGCGACCAATCAACCGAAGCCTTTGTGGGCTTTCGGATGGAATCAATGAATTGAAAAAGGAGAAAAAATGTGTAAACTGAATCAATGCCGGACCAACCCGGAGGCCGACCCGTATCATAGCGCCGCCGTCCAGCCAACGTACACCCTTCTCAAAATCTACGGGAATGGGAACTACGCGTTGGAACAGGAGTGTGACGACAACGCGTCTCCTGTTGAAGAAGCCAACGGGCTTGTCCTCACGTTTGACCTGGAAATCCGGCCTGATCAGGCCGCAGCCCGCTCCTTCCTGGAAAGCCCGGAAGCGGTTGCCCTGGTTGAGCGCATCCATGCAGGTCACGGAAAAGAATGGGACGGCCATAACCTGGTCGGCACCCTGACCGAAGATGCCGAAGCTGCCATTACGGAACTCCTGGCCGGCATTAACGGTCTGCCGGAAAACCAGATGTCCCTCTGGGATGCCGGCGATTGGTTGGGCAACCTGAACGACGACGAGATCGGTATCAACGCTTTGACGACTGATGCCGAAATCGCGGCTCTGGTCGAAACACTGGAGGCCGATGCGCTGAATGAAAAGGTCATTCTCTCCGGGACCGAGGAATACCTCGAAGAACGGCGGGATTTGGCCCGCAAAAACCTGGCAGGCGAATAAACGCCAGCGGAACTGTCTTATCCAATCCCTCACAAGCGGCCTGTCTGCCTGTGAGGGATTTATTTCAAATCACAAGGAGAACAACAAAATGATCATGTTGCAGTACTCCGCTTTTGCGGAATACCTGCCGACACATCGAAAACCGGACGACAAATTCATCGTCTGGACTGACGACGTGGCGCAAGCGCAATCAGCCCAAATCGCTTTCTATGACGAAGAAACCGAACAGTTTGTCACCCCAGACACCCGGCAACCGATTGAAAACGTGTTGCTTTGGGCCGAAGTGCCGACTGTCGGTTCTCTGCTGTTCAATCTGAAAAAAGAAATCTAACCAATCACAAGGAGGACAAATGGACAAACTTTTGATCTTTGACATCGAAACCGCACCCGACCTGGATGCGGTTGCTGCGCTCCCCGAACCGAAAGCGCCGGGGAATCTGAAGGACCCCGAAAAAATTGCTGCGGCAATTGCCGAGAAGAAGGCTGAGCAGCTTGCAAACGCTGCCCTTGACCCGGACACGGCAAACATCACGGCGATTGGAATGGCGGTTGTGGACGTTCGCGACCCTGCCCAGGACGCAGAGAAAATCTGCGCCTACCTGGTTGGGGACGAGGAAACCCCAACCGAGGCCACCCTGCTGACGAAGTTCTGGCACACGTTGGTGCAAACCGCCGGCTACGCTGCCGGATACAACATCATCGGCTTTGACCTGCCGATGATCCAGCGCCGGAGTTTTGCCCTCGCAGTCAAACCTGGTCTGTTGGGCCTGCCGGCAATCTCGCCGGCGAAGTATCGAACACAACCCATCCTCGACCTGATGGGCGTTCTCTATAACTGGGATCGCTCGCGGGGATTGAAGTGGGTCTGCAAGCGGTACGGCATCCCCAATCCGCTGCCTGATCTGGATGGCAGCATGGTGGGCGAGATGGATCAGGCGACGCTCCGCAAATACGTCGCCAACGATGTCAACCTGACCATCCAGCTTTACCGCTGGATGCAGGGCGTGTATTTCTAAAACAAAAGGAGGAAAAATGACTATTTACTTTGAATACCAGTACCGATACGAAAGCAACGACAAGCTGCGCGGCAGTATCGGGTTCGACCTCGGTGACATTACGCTTGAGGAAGCGGAGCGCCGGCTGCGGGCTATCTGGCCCGACGGCCAGTTCAATCCTCAATCGGTGATTGTGCCGGCGCTGGACAACTGCGATGGAATCCAGCACGAGTTTGTCGGATTGTCCAACCAACCGGGGTTACAGAATCACGCTGATGCCTTGCAACGAACCCTGCGTGATTTCGTGGAGCAGGCAGAAAAGTCTGCTGCTATCGCAGTCCGTCGGTATCAATTCGAGCTTTCGATGGAGAACGGGCCGGACGAAACCCTGAACTCGTTGCCGTCCAAGTTCATTCTCCAACTAACGGGAGCCGAGATTGAATGGGTGCTGAAACAGATGGCACTCGTGGTAAAAAGCGTGAGCGAAGAAACCGGGAACCTGGTAGTTCGTGAAATTGTTGTTCTGCCACCTGCCGAACAGCGTAAAGCGGTGTTCCCTAACGTCTCGGATGAGGTTTTTATCCAGCTTGTCATTGAAGCTGGGTATGCCTACATTCGGGCGGTCCTGCTTTCTTCTTGCGCTGGATACGGAGAAACAATCTCCGTCACCGAAGAAGAACTGCGGCACGCGCTGACAAAAGGGGACAACATTCCCGCTCCTGTGTCGGTTGACGCGGCTTTTGCCGACCCATTGTTCCCGACGGCTGATGAGATCATCGCATACGCCAAAAAGTATGTGGGCGATAAGCCCTGGCCGGAGGAGGACTGGGTGCAAGGC
>JAKQFH010000086.1 GCA_029556265.1 Chloroflexota bacterium
GCGGGCGGGGCAGCCGGAAGCGGAAAGCCAGAGCCAGGCGGCGCCGACGCGGACTTGCGGGCTCAGGGAATTCGCCAGCGCGAGCATGGCGTCGTATTGAAAATAATTGGCCTGCATGGGCACGATTTGCACGACAAAGCCTGCGCCTGCCTCTTGCAGATAGGCGAAACCGCGCATGGTCGCTTCGAACGAGCCGGGGTGTTGGGTCACCCGGTCGTGCACCTCGGCGGTTGCGCCATAGAGCGCGATCATCTTTCGCCCCTTGCGCCGCAGCAGCTGAGCGATACTCGGGGTGATCAGGGTTCCGTTGCTGTTCAGTTTGTAGGCAAGCGATTTGCGGGTGATATAGTCGAAAATTTCGCCAAAGTCAGGCCGCAACATGGGTTCACCGCCCGACAGCGACCACGCCTGGCAACCCATGGCGCGGGCCTGGTCGACCACATACCTTATTTCGTCAAAAGAGAGCTCTTCCCGCCCGTGAGGATCATCGGCAGGTAGCCGCAACCAGCAGTGGACGCAGCGGTTGTTGCAGCGGTAGGTGAGATCGAGGCTTCCGCTGGACGGCAGCCTCGGCAAAATCGCGCGGTTTTCCATCGTCATCGCAGAATGCCAGCAAGAGCGGTTGTGGAAAGGAAACCACCCCTAGAAAAGATCAGCTACCGGAGCGGGATAGACAGCTGCCGCAATTTTTAGTTGCGTCCTTATTGCAGCCATCCTGGTTTACAGTCAAGGGAGTTGTACCTGGACCTTGTCCAATAATCTTGCAATGTTCGAGCACACTTTCTTCCGGTTTGCTGCGGGTGAGAACGATGACCTGCGGTGCTTCCCAGTGTTTCTTGTCCAGCTTCATAGTGCCTCCAAAACCAATTTAAACTTGCCAGCGACAGGAGTTAGTCGACATTTCATCCCCCACAAGCAACACAATTACCTATCTTTAGAATCGACTGGGTAAAAAGTGGGTAAAGTTCCCTGTTGCAGGCAAGTAACAAGCAGCGCAGCAAAAGATGTCACAACTGAGGTATTAATTTACCCGGATATAATGCAAAACAGCGGAACGACATCAAATCATCAAAACAGCGAGCATACAAAAAAACGGATATGCAAGCATCAAAAAATATCAAATTGAAATTATCCCATACATAAGTTCTAACTTGAAATAGAACCTATTGCACAGCAAAAAGCAATGGTTTTTTGCAAAAAGGTCAGAGCTCGCCTTGAATCGCGGCGGCGCGGGCATGTGCGACGGCGCAGAAATAGGGCGTGACGCCGTCCAGGGCGCCGGTTTCCAGCCAGGCGTGCGCCGGACACCAGAGACACAGGTTGACCAGGGCGCAGCGGCGGCAGGTGG
>JAKQFH010000093.1 GCA_029556265.1 Chloroflexota bacterium
GCTTTTGCCGCCATACCCGCCGTGCAGTTCGGAATTGTGTTCACCAATCTGACCAGCGGCGCTCCGGATAAAGCGGTTTTTTTACGCGCCGCTTTGATTATCACCTATACCCAGATCGTCCGCGGGTTGTTTCAGCTGATGCGCAACTTCGGATTCGAATCAACCGCTCAGCTGATTGAGCGTGATGTGCGCGATGAGTTTTATATCAGCCTGCTTGGCAAGAGCATGACTTTCCACGCGCTTCAGTCCGTTGGCGACTTGATGGCCCGCGCGACAAACGACATCCGTGAGGTCAATTTCCTCTTCAGTCCCGGGATCAATATGGTCTTTGGCTCCCTGAACTTTTTGTTTATCCCGCTGGTTATCGGCTGGGAAATAAACCCCGCTTTGCTGCTGACACCGGTTTTGTTCATCCTCAGCTATTTCCTTTCCATCGCGGGCTACCTGAAAAAGCTCAGGCCAGTTACCAGCCGGGTGCGCAGCAGCTTTGGACTGATGAACAGCCGGCTGGCGGAGGCGATTGACGGCGTGGAAACTGTCAAAGCCGCCGCGCAGGAAGAAAACGAAATCGAGCTTTTCAGGCAAAACATCCAGGCCTACCGCAACGTGTCTGTGGAACAGGGAGACATGGAAGCCCGTTTTTTGCCTTTGCTGTTGCTCGCACTGGCTATGGGCTTCGGGCTGCTGCACGCCCTGCTCTTATTCCAGCAAGGAACCATCCCGCTGGGGAACGTCATCAAATACTTTAGCGCGCTGGCTTTGTTGAGCTTCCCAACCAACACCTCTATCCACTCCTATTCGCAGATTTCCTTGGGGATTGCCAGCGCCCGCCGCCTGCTCTCCATCATGAATACTGAAAACAACCTGGACCAAAATGACAGCGGTTTCTCCCAGCCCTTGCGCGGCGAAGTGGTCTTTCAGGATGTCAGCTTTTCGTATGACGCTCATAAAACAGCCCTGCGAAACATAAGTTTCAGGGTCTACCCAGGGCAAACGGTCGCAATTGTTGGTCAGACGGGTTCGGGGAAAACAACTTTGGCGCGCCTGATTAACCGAACCTACGATCCGGACAAAGGCCTCGTTTTGATTGACGGGGTGGCGCTGCCGGCTTGGAAACTGGACACCCTGCGCAGTCAGATATCCATCATAGAGCAAGACATCTTCCTCTTTTCAAAATCCATTCACGACAATATTGCTTTCAGCAAACCCGGCGCCAGCCGGGCGGAGGTGGAATCAGCGGCTCAGAAAGCTCAGGCTCACGCCTTCATCACCGCCCTGCCCGAAGGCTACGGCACGATTATCGGAGAACGCGGGGTCACGCTCTCCGGCGGTCAGCGGCAGCGCATCGCGCTGGCGCGCGCCTTCCTGACTGACCCCAAAATCCTTATCCTGGATGATTCCACCAGCGCGATAGACAGCCAAACCGAGGATGAAATCCAACGCGCGATTAAAGCAGCTTCAGAAGGGCGCACCACGTTCATTATTACCCACCGCCTGTCCCAAATCCGATGGGCGGACCTCATCATTGTCATGCGGCGGGGAACAATCAGCGATATCGGCACGCACGCCGACCTGATGCGTTCCTCAGCGTCTTACCGCAACATCTTTACGGAGACCTAAGCGCGATGGGATTCCACACCGGCCTTGCCAGCGAATCTTACGACCGCCAATACAGCAACAAGCTGCTGTTGGGGCGAATTTGGACATACGCCGAGCCAGAACGCAAACGCATCCTGGTAATCTTATTAACCGTGCTTCTTCAGGGCGGTCTCGGCGCGCTTCCTCCGGTTATCGTTTCCAAGGTTTTGGATGAGGGCATCGCCGGTATCCCAAACCACCAGGCCCTCTACCTGCTGACCGCGGTCGTTATTCTCCTTGAGCTGCTGGGTTATCTTTTTTATTACATCAATCACCGCCTCCTGGCGCGCGTGATCGCCGATATCAACCGCAGCCTGTCCACCGACGCTTTCGCGGCTTCAATGCGGCAAGATATGGCGTTTCATGATGTGTTTTCATCCGGTAAAATCGTCTCGCGCATCACCACCGATACGCGCGATTTCTCCACCCTCATCACCCTGACGATGGACGTCGCCAGCAACCTGGTGCAATCTCTGGTAACCGCGTTCATCCTTCTCACGGCAGAGTGGCATCTCGCCCTGCTTTTCTTCCTGACTATTCCTGTGTTCATTCTTTTTGTGTCGCTGTACCGAAACCTGGCAAGACGCGTCTCAAGGCAGGGAATGCGCGCGATGGCGAACGTAAACGCGACAATCAAAGAAACCATCAGCGGCATCGCGGTTGCCAAGAATTTCCGACAGGAAGAAAGCATTTACGCGGAATTCAAACATTCTAATGTCGTCTCATTCAAGACGAACCTCAAACGGGGCTTGATTCTGTCCACCGTCTTCCCGACAACCCGCACCCTCGGCGCTTTGGCGACGGCGCTTTTGGTCTATTTTGGCGCGATTTCGGTCACCCAGGGGATTATCACAGCCGGAGCCTGGTATCTGTTCATCCTGAGCACGGAGCGCTTTTTGCTGCCAATCCTGAGCATCACATCCTATTGGACGCAGGTTCAGACGGGTTTATCCGCCGCTGAACGGATTCTGGCTCTGATCGACGCCGAACAAACCGTTATACAAACCGGCGATTATCAGCCCGGTAGTTACCGCGGCAGAATCGACTTCAACCATCTTTGGTTCAGCTATTCCAATGGCAAACCCGTCCTGAATGACTTTTGCCTCCACATCCGCGAAGGGGAAAACGTCGCCATCGTGGGGCATACTGGCGCTGGAAAGACCTCCATCGCACGGCTGATTACCCGCTTTTATGAATTCCAATCCGGTGAGCTGCTTATCGATGGCAGGGATATCCGCAGTTACAATCTGCACGCGCTGCGCCAACATATGGGGCTGGTCACCCAGGTGCCCTTCCTCTTCGAAGGCACGGTGGAGGATAACATTCGTTTCGCCAACCCGGATATCACGCGCGAGCAAATCCTGGCGCTCTCCAGTCAGATTGGCGGCGGGGAATGGCTGGAAACATTCGCGGACGGTCTGGATACCCGCGTAGGGGAACGCGGCGGGCAAATATCCATGGGGCAGCGCCAATTGGTGGCTTTGCTGCGCGTTCTTGCCCAGAATCCGTCGGTTTTCATCCTGGATGAAGCCACCGCGAGCATCGACCCATTCACAGAAAAGCAGATACAGACCGCCTTGAACCTGATTCTCAGGCAGTCCACCAGCGTGCTCATCGCGCACCGGCTTTCGACGGTACAAAGCGCGGACCGGATTATCGTGCTGCGCGAAGGGGATATCATCGAAGAAGGAACGCATTCCGAACTGCTCGCCCGCGGTGGGCACTACTCCGAGCTATACAACACCTATTTCCGGCATCAAAGTCTGGATTATGTGGAACAAGCCGGCTCATCATAAAATCACGCCAGCCACCAAGACCCGCGTATTATTATCGCGCTTGACTTTACACCCCATCCGGCTAAAATAAAACTAAGCTTTGGTTGGGAAGAGCCCTGATACTAGGCACCGAAGGGGCAAACCCGTATTGACGGGCGAAACTCTCAGGTAAACAGACCCTGCCAAATAACCCTCTGAAGGAAGCATTCAACGTTGGACGACAGAGGCACTTGCTGACTGGTGCCTTTTATTACTATGAGACAAGGAGAAAAAATGAACTTCCCGGAAGAACTAAAGTATTCGCAAACTGATGAATGGGTGAGGGTGGAAAACGGCATCGCCACCATCGGAATATCCGATTACGCCCAGGACGCGCTCGGTGATATTGTCTATTTTGAATTCTCGGTGGAAGCCGGAGAGCAGGTTAAAGCCGGAGGCCAGCTTGGTCAGGTCGATTCTGCCAAAGCCAGCTCCGAAGTCAACCTGCCGGTGAGCGGTGTTGTCACGGAGGTCAACGAATCTGTCTCTGACGATGCGGAAATCCTCAACCAGGACCCCTACGGAAAAGCCTGGCTGGTCAAAATTCAGTTGGCTGACCCTGCCGAAGTAGAAAAATTGCTCAGCGCTCAGGCATATCAGGCCTATCGGGTAGGGTAGCGCTTATGTTCACGCCCCACACACCAAAAGATGTGGAGGTTATGCTTAATACCATCGGGATCGGGAAAGTCGAAGATCTTTTTGCCGAGATCCCCGAAAAGTACCGCTTCCCGGAGCTTAAGCTTCCGCCTTCCCTGACCGAAATGGAAGCTGCCGGAGAATTGGAAAGCATCGCCAACGCGAACGGCAGCACCAAATCCCTGCTCAGTTTCCTCGGCGCCGGCGCCTATGACCATTACGTACCAGCCGCCGTGGATATGCTTCTGCAGCGCGGAGAGTTTTATACCGCCTACACGCCCTACCAGCCTGAAATATCCCAGGGTACCCTTCAGGCGATTTTTGAATATCAAAGCCTGGTTTGCGAGCTGACCGGAATGGATGTAGCCAACGCCTCGCATTACGACGGCGCTACAGCTGCCGCTGAGGCGGTCATCCTGGCTTATCACCATCTCAAAGGTAAACGGACGAAATTCTTGATTTCCCGCGCGGTCAACCCGCAATATCGCGAGGTTGTGCGCACGTATACCCAGGGCAGTCATGATATCTTCATCCAGGGGGACGACCCTGAAACCGGGCTTGATGCCTCGATGGAAAAGCTTATCGCGCAGATTGATTCCAACACCGCCCTGGTAATGGTGCAATACCCGGATTTCTTCGGGCGCGTGATAGACTACAAACCGCTCATCGCCGCGGCCCACTCCGCTGGCGCGTTGGTCGCGGTGGCGGTCAACCCGACAGTCCTGGGCGTTCTCACGCCTCCGGGTGAAATCGGCGCGGATATTGTCTTTGGCGAAGGGCAGCCGCTCGGTATTCCGCTGTCTTTCGGCGGACCCTACCTCGGAATCTTCGCGGTGACAAACGACCTGCTGCGCAAGATTTCCGGCAGACTCGTTGGTGAAACCGTGGATAACGCCGGACGATTGGCTTATGTGCTCACGCTGACAGCCCGCGAGCAGCACATCCGCCGCGAGAAAGCTTCCTCGAACATCTGTACCAATCAGGGATTAATGGCTCTCGCTTCTACAATTTACCTGAGTTTGCTTGGAAAGCAAGGCTTTGAAGCCGTCAGCAACCTGTGTTACCAAAAAGCGCACTACGCTGCCAGCCAAATCAGCAGCATCCAGGGCTATTCACAGGTTTTTTCGGATCAACCCTTCTTCCACGAGTTCGTCATCCGCAGCCCTCAGCCGGTAGACCATCTGCTCGATGACCTTCGCGCTTATGACATTCTCGGAGGTTACAATCTCGGCCAGGATTACCCCGAATTGGAAGGCTGTTTGTTAATTGCCGTCACAGAGAAAATTTCCAAAGAGGACATTGATCTCTTTCACGACGCGCTGGTGGAGGTGACCCATGACTGAACCTACCATTTTCGAATTGTCATCAGCCGGCCGCCAGGGCGTACGCTTCCCCGCGTCAGACGTGCCGGAAGTGGCATTGCCTTCTGCTTTCCGCCGAAAAGAGCTCCCGCTGCCGGAATTAGCGGAAAATGAAACCGTACGACACTTTACGCGCCTCTCCCAAAAGAACTACGCGATTGACCTGGGTTTCTACCCGTTGGGCTCTTGCACGATGAAGTACAACCCCAAAATCAACGAGGCAGTTTCGCGCCTGCCCGGTTTCGCGCTCACCCATCCGCTTCAACCGGAAGACACCGTGCAGGGCAATCTGTACCTGATGTACACCTTGCAGGAATGGCTGAAAGAAATCGGCGGATTTGCTGGCGTTTCGCTGCAGCCCGCCGCTGGCGCCCACGGTGAACTGACCGGCGTGCTCATCATTCAAAAGTATCACGCCCACCGCGGCGACACGCAGCGCACACGCATCCTCATTCCCGATTCCGCGCACGGTACCAATCCGGCAACCTCCGCGATGAGCGGCTTTGAGGTCGTGCCCCTGCCTTCAGACGCGCGGGGAAATGTGGACCTGGAAGCGCTCAAGGGTTTATGCGATGAACGCCTGGCTGGCTTAATGCTGACCAACCCCAACACCCTCGGCTTGTTTGACGAAAACGTGAGCGAGGTGATTGAAATCGTACATGCCGCGGGGGGCTTGGTCTATGGCGACGGCGCCAACCTGAACGCCCTCCTTGGCGTCCTCCGTCCGGGAGATCTGGGTTTTGACATCATGCATCTCAACTTGCATAAGACATTCTCCACCCCACACGGCGGCGGAGGGCCCGGCTCGGGTCCGGTCGGCGTCTGCCAGCGGCTGGTGGATTACCTGCCAGATCCGGTGGTCGCGATTATTGAGCCAGGCACCGATGAAATGCCGCCCCTTTATGGCTACGCGCATCCCGCCAGATCAATCGGGCGCGTCAAGTCGTATAACGGTCACTTTGGCATCCTGGTCCGCGCGTACACCTACATCGCGATGCACGGCAAGAACGGCCTGGCAAATATTGCCGAAAAAGCTGTCCTGAACGCGAATTACTTACTCGCGAAGCTGAAAGACAGTTACCATCTGCCCTACGACCGCCGCTGTATGCATGAATTTGTGGTGGAAGGTCAGTGGGCGGACGCTCCCGGTATTCGCGCGATTGATATCGCGAAACGCCTGATTGACTACAATTTCCATCCGCCGACAAACTATTTCCCACTGATTGTGCATGAAGCGCTGATGATTGAGCCCACGGAAACGGAATCCCTCGAGACTTTGGACGCCTTTGTGGATGCCATGCTCAAAATCGCCGCCGAAGCGCGGGAAAATCCACAGCTGTTACACGAAGCGCCGCATAACTCCCCTGTCGGGCGCTGCGATGAAGTCCGCGCGGCCAAGCAGTTAATTCTGCGCGCGCCAAAAGCCTGAAGTTTACCTGGTTCAACGCCGGAGCGTTTGCTCCGGCGTTGTGTTTTTAATGGATTTCCAGCGTCACCGGGCAGTGATCTGAGCCCATGATGTCATCATGAATCTGGACATCCCGCACGCGCGACATCAAAGACTCGCTAATCAAATAATAATCCAGCCGCCAACCGATGTTTTTTGCGCGCGCGTTCATCCGGTATGTCCACCAGGTATAAGCCTGCCTGGAGGGATAAAGCTGCCGGTAAACGTCGATAAAACCGTGTTCAAGGAATTTATCAATCCACACCCGTTCTTCGGGCAAAAAACCGGTGTTTTTTTCGTTTTCCTTTGGACGAGCCAGGTCAATCTCTTTATGAGCGGTGTTAAAATCACCGGTGATAATGATATTCTCCCCGCTCTCATGAAGCGCGTCACAAATCTCCAGCAGCCTCGCGTAGAAATCAAGTTTGAAAGGGACGCGCAGGTTTTCTTCTCCTCCATTGGGGAAATAAATGTTATACAGATAAAAATCGGGGTACTTCAATCGGATGACGCGGCCTTCGGTGTCAAATATTTCAATACCCAATCCCGTGCTGATTTCAATTGGCTCATTCTTATAAAAAACCGCTGTTCCGCTGTACCCTGGTCTGTCCGCCGGATTCCAATAAGCCTGATATCCGGGGAGTTGGCGCTGGTCTTCCTTCAATTGGTCGGGCCTGACCTTGATTTCTTGCAAGCAGAGCGCGTCAGGTTGATACTCCTCAACCCAGGCAAAGCCCTGCTTCCCAAAAACCGCGCGGTAACCATTCACATTCCAGGTTGTAATCTTCATGCGTAATCTCCTTTTATTTCCTCTGTCAGGCTATGGTAAACTTAGCGTTTGATGCCTATGATTTCCAAAAAACCTAACCCGCCCTTACGGCGCATCCTTCTGATTTTCTTGCTTATTCTACCAATAACTGCCTCTGGTTTTCCCATCTTGCCTGTAAGCGCTCAATCCGCGACACTACCCGTTTACGTCGTTCAATCGGGCGACACGCTTTACGGCATTGCCGGGCAGTTTTTCACCACCATCGACGCGCTCCTTGCGGTCAATAACCGCAGTATCGGAGACACATTGCGCCCGGGCGACCGCTTGTATATCCCGGGGCTTGAAGGGCTGCAAGGCGAACTCACCACAGACTACGTTCCGCTTGGCGCCAGCTTGCGCAGCCTCAGCCGCCGCACACAATCCGACCCTGCCAGCCTCGTCCGTCTGAACAAGTTTACCAGCCAGTCCGAACTTTTTGTCGGGAAAAAAATTGCCCTGACCACTACCGAAAGCACGCGGGATTTGCAAACTATGCCAGCGCTTTTACCGGGGCAGTCCTGGATGGAGCTTTCTTTGCTCATGGGGCAAAATCCATGGTCTTTGTCGCGCCTGAATCGTCTCGATTCTCCCAACACCGCCCTCCCGCAAGATGCCTACTACACCCATTCCGCTCAAAGCAACCCAAACAGCCTTGCCATTCCCGGTATCACCTCCCTTGTGATTGACAATCTCCCCTTGGTGCAAGGCGGCACCTTTGTGCTCAAGGTGCGCAGTGAACAGCCAGTAACGCTCTCGGCGGACCTGGCAGGTGTGAAGCCAGTATTCTTCACACGGGATGACGGCAGCCAGATAGCGTTTGGGGGCATTAACGCGCTCCAGGAGCCCGGCGCATACCCCTTGACCATCGAGGTCACAACGGGCGAAGGCACTGCCTACCGCTTTGACCAATGGACCATTATTGGTTCGGGCAATTTTGAAACTGACGAAACCCTCAAAGTGGACCCGGAAACCGTAAACGGAGAAAATATCTCCAGCGAAGACGAGCTGTTCCATAAGATTGTCACCACGCTAACCCCAACCCAGCAGTGGAGCGGTATTTTCCAATACCCAACGAAGGGCGACGGCTGTGTGAACTCCCGTTTTGGCAGCCGGCGAACTTACGTCGGAACAGATAAGGTCTATTACCACACCGGATTGGATATCGGCTGGTGCTTTGGAATTGATGTTTTCGCGCCGGCAGCCGGCACCGTCGTGGCGGTCCTGCCAAACCAGATAGTGCGCGGGAACAGTATCGTGATTGATCATGGGTTGGGCGTTTTTTCAATTTACATGCACCTGGAAGATTTTCAGGTGAAAGAAGGTGATCAAGTCCAGCCTGGTCAGCTCATCGCGCATATCGGCAACACCGGACGCTCCAGCGGTCCGCACTTGCATTTTGAAATAGATATTAATGGAACCCCGGTCAACCCAATCACCTGGTTGTACCGTGAGTTCCCATAAAAAAAGCAGGCATTTCTGCCTGCGAAGTGCGCTGGGGGGGACTTGAACCCCCACGGCTTGCGCCACATGGCCCTCAACCATGCCTGTCTGCCAATTCCAGCACCAGCGCGTGGATAGAGATTATATCTGTCCTGACTTTATTGTCAAGGATTTTTATTGGAGAAGAGTGCAATGAGAACAACAATTGTGCTGGACGCAATGGGTAGTGACAAGCGCCCACAGCCAGAGGTAGAAGCATCCGTGCGGTGCGCCGAAACTCTCGGGGTAGACCTCATTCTGGTCGGCGATGAAACCACCCTCAAACCTTTGCTTGCTGCGCAGCCGGGGGATAAATCCCACGTGCGTATCGTCCACGCCCCGGAAGCCCTCGAGATGAGCGATCATATCGCGGAAGCCCGCGCCAAACGCAACAACACCATGCAGGTTGGCATGAATCTCGTACGCAGCGGCGAAGCCCAGGCCTTTGTCACCGCCGGCAATACCGGTATGGCAATGTATTTCGCGACCAAAACTTTCGGCTTAATCCCGGGTGTCATCCGCCCCTGCCTGTGCGCGACTTTCCCGGTAAAAAACGGGAAATGCGTCATATTGGACATCGGCGCCAACGCGGAATGCCGCCCCGAATTTTTGGTGCAATTTGGGCGGATGGGAAGCGTTTACGCCGCCTTGCTCCTCAAGCGCGAGCATCCCCGGGTCGGTTTGCTGGCAAATGGTGAGGAAGAAGGGAAAGGCAACGAACTGGTAAAAGCAGCCGGCCCGCTGATGCGCGCGGAAGTTCCCGGCTTTGTCGGAAACATTGAGGGCAAGGAGTTATTCGCCGGCCAGGTAGACGTGGCTGTGACAGACGGCTTCACCGGTAACATCCTGCTCAAATCAACCGAAGCGGTTGCCCGCCTCATCCTCGACACGCTCAAAGAAGAGCTGCTGCGCAGCACGCGCACGAAGATAGGCGCGGCCCTGGCAAAGCCCGCTTTTAAATCGGTTAAGCAAATGCTCGACCCTTCCGAAATCGGCGCCGCGCCCCTGCTGGGAATCGACGCGTTGGTATTCGTCGGGCATGGGCGCTCGGATGTCAAAGCCGTTCTGAGCGCGGTCAATCAAGCCAAAATCGCGGTGGAATCCGGCTTGCTGGATTCCCTGCGTCAATCAATCCCATTAAACAGCAGCGGAGAAGTGCTTTCATGAAACTAGTCATTAACGAAAAAATCATCAAGAAAAACAAACTGATTGGTCAGGTTACCACCTTTGCCAGCCTCGCGGTGCTAGCGCTTGGCCTGGTATTTGCCTTCAGCAAGGATATGACCAAAATCCTGTATTCCTATATCGCTCTCATCATTGGTTTTGTGCTTTCACAAGTGGGTATGTACTTTTCCACCCGCTTCGGGCGCAGTCCGCGCTTTGATGAATTATTCAAAGACGCCTTCGAGAAACTGCGTCATGAATATACCTTCTATGTCTATTCCAGTCCGGTACCGTTTCTGCTGCTCGGCCCCTGCTCCATTTGGGTGCCGATTCCTGTGACGGCGACAGGGAAAATCTCATATGAAAACGGGAAGTGGAAACAGCATGGCGGCAACTTTATGATGAAGATTTTCGGACAGGACACTCTGGGAAAACCATTGTTGGAAGCCAGTTCCAACGAAGAAGCACTGCGAAAATACCTCGCCACCTGCGGTATCCCAAAGGAAGAACAGCCGCCAATCAAACACATTATGGTAATCCTGACCAAGAATACTGTCGTCGGCGAAGTTGGTGAATCCCCGATTCCAGTCGTCAATCTGGAAGATCTGAAACGCTCTGTCCGCAGGGTGGACCGCGACGAATGCGAAGTTCCGCTGAGCGAAGAACAGACCGCCCGTCTCACGAGCGCTCTGGACGCGTACAAAAAGAAAGGCTCCTGAGGGAATCAGGAGCTTTTTTCTTCTTTATCCAGACCCGCGTACTGGCGCAGGCGCCTCACTTCCGCTCCGCTGAGGTAGCGCCACTCCCCCAGGCGTAAAGAACCCAATTTAAGCGTCCCAATCCGCACGCGTTTAATTTGCGCGACAGGCAGCCCTATTCGCGCGCCGGTCTTCCGAATCTGACGTTTCTTGCCCTCACGCAGGGTAATCCTCAGCCAGGTGCCGCTGCCCGCGTTGTTCATCACTTCCACCTTCGCCGGCATCGTGCGATAGCCGTCTTCCAGAACAACCCCGCGCCGCCAGATTTCCAGCTGTTCAGCATCCGGCTGTTTAATGACGAAAACTTCATATTCCTTTTCGTGTTTATAGCGCGGATGGGTCAGGCGATTCGCCAGTTCGCCGTCATTGGTCATCAATACCAGCCCTTCGCTGTCCAAATCCAATCTCCCCACCGCGAACAAGGGCTCTTTTATGCCGATTAAATCGTTTACCGTCGGTTTGGGATGGTTTTCATCGATATCCGAGAGGTAACCTTTGGGCTTGTTCAAAGCGATATAGATTCTTTCCTGCGCCAGCCGCACGGGTTTGCCATCCACTTTAATACTGTCCCGAGCAGGGTCGGCTTTATCACCTAAATGAATGAATTTGCCATTCACCGTCACCCTGCCTTCTTCAATCAGGGTTTCGCAAGCTCTGCGTGACCCAAGACCAGCCGCGGCTAATAATTTCTGAACGCGTTCTTCTGCCATTAGTCCTTCAAAATCCTTTTTTCCTGGGGTTCAACCGCCGGGCGTGCCGCTCTGAGGGCTTCGATATCCATCTCCGGCAGTTGTTCCAATGATTCCAGCCCAAAGTGCTGCAAAAAATCCTGTGCGACCGCGTACAAAATCGGGCGTCCGGGTGCCTCAGACCGGCCTTTTTCCTCAATCAAGCCTTTGGCGAGTAAGCTCTTAACGACGTAATCGCTATTAACGCCCCGAATCGCTTCAATTTCCGGTCGGGTGGACGCCAATTGATACGCGATAATCGCCAACACTTCCAGCGCTGGCTGCGAAAGGCGTGAGCTGACCTCCAAGCCCAGAAATTTTTCAATCAGCTCCGCGTGCTCGGCGGCCGTCACCAATTGGTATTGGTTTCTGATTTTTTGCAGGCGTATCCCATGGCATTCCTCATAATGTCGCCCAAGCCCATCTGCCAGCTGTATTAGCTCCGCGAGGGGCAAATCCAAAGCCTTTGCCAGGTCTTCCGCCGAACTTATTCCAGGCGCGGCAAAAAGCAGCGCCTCCAGGCGTCCGAGATTGGTTTTGGTTTCAAGGTCAGTTTCGGTTTCGTCGCTCATGCTATAATATCCTCACTTAAAGCGATGTGATTATACTCTACTTGTCTCGGGGAAAGCCCCCTGAAGGGATATACCTATGCGCGTTGCACTCACCGGCGCTGCCGGTTTTTTAGGCTCTCATCTGGCAGACCGGCTCATCCAGGAGGGTCATGAAGTCATCGGACTGGATAACTTCGTCACCGGGGATGAAGCCAATATCGCGCATTTACTTGATTCCGGCGCCTTCCGCCTCATCCGTCAGGACGTATCCACCTACATAGATATCCCCGAAAGTCTGGACTATGTGCTCCATTTTGCCTCTCCTGCCAGCCCCAATCCAGCCTCCCCCTTTGGCTATCCCAACCTGCCTATTCAAACCCTGAAAGCCGGCGCTTTAGGCACGCTCAACACGCTTGGGCTGGCAAAAGCTCATCAAGCCCGCTACCTGCTGGCGTCTACCAGCGAGGTGTATGGAGACCCGCAAGTCCATCCACAGTCAGAAAGCTATTGGGGCAACTGCGACCCGATTGGTCCCCGTTCGGTATACGACGAAGCCAAACGTTTTGCTGAAGCGCTCACAATGGCATATATGCGCTTTCATAACCTGAATACGCGCATCGTCCGGATTTTTAACACCTTCGGCCCCCGCATGCGTTTGGATGACGGGCGCGTGGTGCCAAACTTTATCCGACAAGCGCTGCGCGGAGAGCCTCTGACCGTGTATGGAAGCGGCACGCAAACCCGCAGTTTCTGTTATGTGAGCGATCTGGTGGAGGGTATTTACCGCCTGATGCTGTCTGAGGAAAAATATCCGGTCAACCTCGGCAACCCCACGGAAATCACGATTCGCGATTTTGCGCTTCTAATCAATGAGCTCACCGGGAACAAAGCCGGGCTGATTACCCGCTTCGAGGAAGGCTTGGGGGATGACCCTCAGCGCCGCCGCCCGGATATCTCCCGCGCCAAAGCCCTGCTGGGTTGGGAACCCAGGGTTGACCTTACCACAGGATTGCGTGAGACGATTAACTACTTCCGCTGGAAAGAACAGTTATGAGCAGGACCTTCAACCCGGAGGTGGTGCGCTTCGGAAAATTCCTGCTCGTTGGCGCGCTAAACACACTGATTGACTTCGGTCTGATGAACCTTTTCTCGGGTTTGCTCCACATGCCGCTTGTGCTTGCCCAGGCGCTGTCTTTCATCCTGGCAGTCATCAACAGTTACGCGCTCAACCGGCTGTGGATTTACCCTGAAACACAGGCGAAATCCCTGGCCGATCAGTTCACCAAATTCGCCATAATTAACGCTGCTGGTCTGGCGCTGCGCACGCTCTCCATTTCGCCGGTGGACGCCTGGTTCAAACAGTTAATCACATTCTATAAGCTGCAGCCTTTCGGTCTCACCGCGCACGCGCTCAGCCGAAATTTGGCCCTGGCGGTCATTATCCCACTCACGCTGATACTTAACTATCTCGCCAACCGTTTTTGGACCTTTGGGGACGTCGCCAGAGCCGGAAGAAAACCCGAAAAGGCAGCCTGAGGTATGGGAACGCTGCGGGTTATTGGCGGGGAAGCAAAAGGGCTGCGCTTGAAAACAGTGCCCGGGGATACCACCCGCCCGATCACCGACCTGGTAAAAGAAGCGCTCTTCAATATCCTGGGGGATGAAGTCCTTGGCGCGCATATACTGGATCTCTTTGGAGGTACCGGCGCCGTAGGAATAGAAGCGCTCAGCCGCGGCGCGGAAAGCGCGCTCTTCCTGGATAAGAGCCGCGAAGCCGTGCGCACAATTCAGGATAACTTGCGCACAACCCGGCTTGATAAAAAAGCCCGGGTACTGCACCAGGATGCCTTTTTATTCCTCTCCCAGCCGCCAACGCGGGCTTACGAAATGATTTACATCGCCCCACCGCAATATAAGGGCATGTGGCAAAAAGCTATGGATTTGCTGGACCAGCAGCCGGCATTCCTGAGCCCTGAGGGGCAGATTATCGTGCAAATCAACCCGGTTGAGTGGGAAGAACGCCGCTATCATGCCTATTCTGAGTTTGACCGCCGTAAGTACGGGGATACCTTATTAGTCTTTTTTGAACACGCTCAAGCTGAGAACGACATTACCAACTGACCGCGCGCATCGTATTGATATAAAGCCCAAAAAGGTTCCCCGCCACGGCTGGCGTGGGCTGTCTTAGCGAGCAGCACCGGCAGGTCTTCCACCAGCGGCAGCCCGGTGAGTTCGTCCATTTGGAACCAACGGAGGTTTCCTTCGGAACTTTCAAGCAATTCGCCGGTCAATCCCTCCGCCCGGAACACGAAAAACGCGATGCCGCTTTCAGGGCGCACATCCACCATCACCTGCCCGCAAAAAATCCACTTTTCAGCGGATAATCCGGTTTCTTCGAGCAGTTCCCGCCTGGCAGCAGTCAAAACGCTTTCTCCGGCTTCAATATGCCCGCCAATCCCATTCCACAAACCTGCCCAGATGCGTTTATGGGGCGCGCCTGAGAGCAGCAGAACCTTACCATCCGCAGAAAAAGGAAAAATTAACACCCTTGGAACAACTGCGTATCGTTCCGTGTTTAAACCTTGCGCGTCAGCGCCCATCTTTCTCCTTAAAAAAGCAGCTCATAAGAGTTTTGTGTCTTATGAGCTGCTGTGTCTTTGGAGCCTCAGACCAGGAACATCGGCAGGTTATAAATATCCTGAATCCGGGGTCGATAATTCTCTTTGTCGTAATACTTGTCGACATCCACATGGCGTTTTCCCTGGATGGATGTCTCAATCGGAACAGTGGTGTAGACGCCGTTGTTAATCGCCACCATTTTACCGAAATCGCCATTCTTCGTCAGCTGCATCGCCAGGGTGCCGTAATTCAACGCCACCATCCGGTCAAGCATGTCGGCTGGGCCGCTGCGCACCAGATACGCCAGCTTCTGGAACATAATGTGCTGCCCGGTGAGCAAATTAATCTGATCGCCCACCACCTCACCAATCCCGCCCAGCTTTTTGTGCCCGTAAGCGTCTTCCTCGCCGGTTTCCACAAAAACGCCGCCATCCGAAATCGCGCCTTCAGAAATTACGCACATGGCATAGTTGGATGGATTCTTCTTTTTATCCTCAATCAGGAAATCCGCCAGCTTATGGAAGTTAAACGGGACTTCACAGATAATTGTCCGGTCCGCGAAGCTCAGGTAGCCGGTTACCAGGCTGGTTTCCCCGGAATTCCGCCCGAAGAGCTCCACGATTCCAATGCGTTCGTGAGACCCGACGGACGAGCGGAAGTTGGTAATCAGCGAAACCGATTGGGTGATTGAAGTGGAAAAACCGATACAGTAGTCCGTACCATTCACGTCATTGTCCATCGTCTTTGGGATGGCAACCACCGGAAAACCTTCCTGATAAATACGCGCCGCGTAGCTGAGGGTATCGTCGCCTCCAATGGTAATCAGCGAGTCGATGCCGTGGTAATCCAACACCTTCAGGATGTAATCCGTGTAATCCTTGGTGCCGTCAGGCTTTACCTCTTTGCCGTAAGAGCTGCCCACAAGGTGTTCCGGGACATCTTTCGGGCGCACGTTGGAAGGGTTGGTCCGGGATGTGTGTAAAAAGGTTCCGCCCGTTCGATCTACCTTACGCACGGTATTAACATTAAGGGGTGAGATAAGATCGGCAGTGCTTTCCGGGTCATCCAGGTTGTAACGCAGCAAACCGCCCCATCCCAGGCGGATTCCCATCACCTCGTAATCCCATTCCGTCGAATTCAGCACGACGGATTTTATCGCCAGGTTTAAACCAGGAACATCTCCTCCCCCGGTCATTACTCCAATTCGTTTTTTTGCCATAGAAAAACCTCCAAAATAATAAACTTCGCGTTATGTATCGGGCAGCGGCCGCGGGCTGTTCAACGCCCACCACCGCGTCCATTCAAGACCCAACAAAGCCACCCAGGGTAAGAAGGAAATTACCCAGGTAGATTCTATCGAAGACCAGTTTTGTGTGTTTAAAAATGTTTTAAAGCTACTATAAAGATATGCTAACAGGGCTGTCCAAAAGATAATTTTACCAGCAATCTTCCATTTTTCGTGAAGAAATCCATAAAAAAACATCACGCCCGGCCAGGCAAACAGCAAATACACCGGAGAGCCTGCCGGGTTGAACAGGCTGAGCAAGCTCAGGGTCAGCAGCAGTTTCCACCGGATCCTTCTGTCATCACATTGAGCCAACCCATACCATTCGACCAACATCATAAAGAATAAACTGACATGCAGAGCCACCGCCAGCGGCACCGCCGCACCCGGGAAGAACGCGCCAAGGCGCATGAGCGGTGTGTCCAGCCAATCCAGTCTGGGTTGAGCCGCGATAAAACTGCTGAACCACGCGGGTATCCAACCGGGAAACAGGATAAGCGAGGTCAGCACAAGGAACACAAGCCCAACCAGAAAAACCGTCAGAATGTCGGTTTGCTTGCGGGAATTCAACCAAATCATCAGAAACACAGCGATTACAAAACTGATTGGCAAAATGCCCAGGCATAAGAACAACAGTACGCCCGCGGCAGTACCCCTTCTGGCCAGTGTGTATTTGCAAGCAGCCAAAACAGCCAGAAAAAAAAGCGGGAGAACACTGGCGCTAAGTATCAATTTGAAAAACGGGTAGGAACAGGTGATGAGCAGCGCCAGGAGGCATTTTTCCAGCACGCGCAGCTGCACCCCAGCCAGCTCAAAACCAATCCACAAACTAAAAAATATGGACAGCGCTGTCAGGGTCATCCAAATCGCGCGAGCGATTCGATATGGCAGAAAGCTGAATGGAATATATAAATAAATATACCAAACCAGGTCTATAAACCTGCCCTGGCTGAAGGTCGGCGGCATGAGACCCAATTCATCGTACAGCGCCAAAGCATCCGAATAGGCTTTTTCTGAATAAGGGGAAGTACCATCCCGCATCCAACCGCGGGCGGCAGACCAGCGGGGTAAAAAATCGTCCTGGTATGGAAATTGCTCTGAAAGCTGCAGATTAAGCAGCACCAAGCCGGCGGCAAGCGCCAGCAGGAAAAGTGGAACCCAATACTGTGCGTATTTCTTCAGGAACACCGCTACCTCACGATAATTATGGGATTTTACCCGCTGGAATGCAAGTGGTCAACTCGCAAGCTTGCCTTCCTTAATAAGCCAGAAGAGGATATAATATGCGACTTATTACCAAATTCAAATAATGAATCAGGTTTTGATACTTGAATTTGCTTCTGAAATACTGTACTCTATGGGTTAAGTGCGAATAAATTCTAAGAAAAGGTACCAATTTATTAATGGCAAGAATAACTAACGACAACCAGGTTCTCGAAGATGATCGCGAATCCTCAGCCCTTGAGCGGCTGCTGGATTTTGGCAGAAAAAAGACTTTCGTAACTTACGACGACATCCTTCAGTTTTTCCCTGATGCCGAACAGGATTTGGACCAGCTGGAAGAAGCCTACACTGCCCTGCTGGGAGCCGGCATCAATTACACGGAAGATTCCTCAACTCAGGAGGAGCCCAGCGAATCCGAGCTAACCGAGACAATCAGCGAAGAAAGCTCTCTGGATGACCTGGCGAACATAGACACTGACGACACAATCGGTTTGTACCTGAAGGAAGTCAGCCGGGTTCCACTGCTGCACGATATCGAAGAGGAACAGAAATTAGCCCAGCGAATTGAGAGAGGTCGGCTTGCCCGGGAAGAACTCGCCAAAGGCAATGTCGGACCTAAAAAACGCCTGGAATTACGCGCCCAGATTGAAGACGGCTGGGCAGCCCGTGAACACCTGATTACCGCCAATTCCCGTCTGGTCATCAGTGTGGCAAAAAAGTACATGGGCCGCGGCGTGCCCTTTCTGGATCTTATCCAGGAAGGCAATATCGGCCTGATCCGCGCCACCAAAAAATTTGAATATCAACGCGGGCACAAATTCAGCACCTATGCCACCTGGTGGATCCGCCAGGCAGTCACCCGCGCGATTGCCGATCAGGGGCGCACCATTCGCGTGCCGGTGCATATGGGAGACCAGATTAACAAACTCCTGCGCGTCCAACATCAGCTGACCCAAAAATTGGGTCGGGAGCCAAGCGTTGAAGAATTGGCGGAAGCTCTTGAAGTCCCGCCTAAAAAAGTGGAGAATATGATTCAGGTTGCGCGCAGACCGCTCTCGCTGGAAACGCCGACGGATGATGAGGAAGATTCAGTTCTCGGAGACTTTATTGAGGATGATGAAGCCCCGCCTCCGGATGATATTGCCACCTATAACTTGCTGCGCGCGCATCTGGATGAGGTGCTCGATTCGCTTCCCCCCCGGGAGGTTCGTATCCTGCAGCTGCGCTATGGTTTGCTGGACGGGCAAGCCTACACGTTGGAAGAGGTCGGGCGCAAGATGGGCGTCACCCGGGAACGCGTGCGCCAGATAGAAGCCCAGGCGCTGACCCGCTTGCGTCATCCCAGCGTGCGCCGAAAACTGCGCGATTATCTGGGAGAATAACCTATCCTTGCAGCCGGAATACTCCGGCTGCAATATAATCAACTCATGGTAGCGATGAAAAGCAAAAAACAGCCCACCCCCAAAAAAGCTCAACAAAACGCGCCAGCGGTTCCCACGCCGCTTCAAATTAACACGCCAGACCCGCGCGAAGCCACCCGGCCTGTCAAACTAACCCAGGTTGTGAGCGCGAACCAGGTTCAAACAGTCCGGGCTCAAGCCGTGTCTGAGCTTGAAGAAACCCGCCCAATCGCGATACGGGCAAAAAACGGCACCGACCTGCCTGCGCCAGAAAAAAGCGCGCCAGAACGGCAAACTGACGCCTTGCCAGCCTGGCTGATTGCCTACGCCCGGGAAGCTGAACCGAAAGAAGCCCCGCCAAGCCCGGCCGAAGAAACGCGTCAAATCCATCTCCATCAGCCGGAAGCACCGGCCAACACAGACGCCGCCTTCGCGCCGGTAATCCCCGCTTCCCCGGAAGCCAGCGGCTGGACGGTAGAAACTCAGTCCGCCGCGGCACCGCAGGAAGCCGGCTCCGTCAACATGGGTGAGCATTCGGAACCCCTGGCTCCATCCAGCGAAGCGGATGATCGCGCCCTCTCCACCAGCGAAGCAGAGCTGGCAGAAAGTCCCAGTCAACCGGAAAACACCCCTGAGCTCGATTCAACCAAGTTCAGCCTTGCCAGGATGCTGGACGGCGGAAAATACGCCGAAGCTGACCAGCTGGTTGCGGACATGGCCGCGGACCCGGCCGCCCGGGCGGAGGCGATGAAGGTGCTCCGTTCGCGCCTGGATACCAGCCGCGAAAGCCTGCCCTTATGGGAATTTTATGCCCGCTTGTGCAGCGCGGATAATCAGATCGAGCTTGCCCAAAGCGCGCGCGAAACCGCAGAAAAACTGAAGAATCTACCTGGAGAATAAAATGGAACGATCTCTTGTCTTGGTTAAGCCGGACGGCGTACAGCGCGGTTTGGTCGGTAAAGTAATCACAGCCCTCGAAGACCGCGGCTTACGCCTGACCGCTGCGCGTTTCCTTCGCGTCAGCCGGGAACTGGCAGAAGCGCATTACGGGGTCCACGCGGGCAAGCCTTTTTACGACGCCCTGATTGCGTTCATTACGTCTTCTCCGGTTATGGCGATGGTCTGGGAAGGACCAGACGCGATTGCTGCCATTCGTCAAACCATGGGCAAAACGCGCGGAACAGAGGCGGCGCCAGGCAGCATCCGCCATGATTACGCGCTGCAAGCGCGCTTCAATATCACTCACGCCTCGGATTCCCCCGAAAACGCGGAGGCGGAGATTGCGCTGTGGTTCAAACCGGAAGAAATTGTGGTTTGGTCCCGCGATATTGAGAAATGGATTTATGAATGACAGAACACGGGTTGTCAGATCTGGCAGTTGTTTACCGCGCCAAGGGATTGGTTGATGGCGAAATAATCCGGGGTTTCCTGGAAGCCCAGGGCATCCCCGCCAACGTCAGTCAGGAAGCCGCCGGAAAAATCTATGGTCTCACCATCGGCGACCTGGGCGTGGCTGAAGTGTTGGTCCGCGCGCAAGATGAGCAGCGGGCGCTCGAGCTTTTGCGGGAGATGGAAGCCGGCGAATTTGAAAACGAAATCCTCGTCAGCGAACAGACAGACCAAAAAACGTTTGGTCCGCAGTCCACCCCCGAAGAGGACGAGCTGCGTGAGCGCAAAAAGGTGCTGATTCTGGGCACAGCCAATTCCGCCCGCAGCCAGATGGCGGAAGCTGTGGTGAATAACGACTGCTGGGATCGGTGGGTCGCTTTCAGCGCGGGCACCAACCCTGCGGCAGCCATTAACCCATGGGCGCTCAGAGTGCTGGAGGAAGCCGACATTTTCCATCAGGGCGAGCCAAAATCCGTTGACGTTTTCCGCGGACAGGACTTCGACCTGATTATCACGGTTTGCGATGACGCCCGGGAAACCTGCCCGGTTTGGTTGGGCGAAGCGAACCGGATCCACATTGGTTTCGAGGATCCAGCCGCCGTGGAAGGCAGCGGCGCCGAAAAGCTGGAAGCCTTCCGCAAGACCCTCCGCCTTATCCGCGCCGCTATTCCAGCAGTCCTGAAGCATTACGAATGAACCCGCGTTCGGGGCGGAAGCTGTGCATACCGCGACCGCGGCGAAACCCGCGGCTTGCTTGTTTCCAGCTGCCGCCTGAGGGTGCAAATTGACAAAGCTGAAGCTATCCGTTATAAACCCACCATGAAAATCAACTGCACAAGCCGCTGTTTGCTTGTTTTCCTCTGCGCAAGCTTGCTGACAAGCGCGTGCTCCGCCCCTGCCGCGCGAACACAACCGGTAGTCCCAACCCAGACTCAAACGCTTGTGGGCAGCCCGACGCCGCTGGCCGCCACCGCTGAGCCGCTGACCTCCCCAACGGAAGCCCGGGTCTCCACCGAAGCCCGCCTGACAGACGCCGACGCTGCCTTACAATTCGGGGATTACCCCGCCGCGCTGCAAGCTTATGCCGCCGGGAAAAGCTCGGGTTCCGCGGCTTTACGCGCTGCAGGCTTGTTCGGGCAGGGCTTGGTCAACTTCAAACTCGGGGATTACTTTCAGGCCAAACCTTTCCTTCTGGAACTCATCAGCACATACCCCGACAGCTTGCCTGCCGCCCGGGCGAGTTACCTGCTTGCCCGGATTGCGGTTTCCGAAAAGAACTATTCTGATGCCGTGAATTACCTGACAGCCTACCAGCAAGCCCGTCCTGGTGTTTTGGACGCGTTTATCTTGGAGCAGATAGGCGACCTGCGCGCCCAAACAGGGGAGCATGACCTTGCGTTGAAGGCATACTCAAGCGCTTATTTAGCCTCAGACCCCGATGACAACGCGGCGCTTGCCATCAAGGTCGGCAGCGAATATATGGAATTAGGGCAAAACGAACAGGCATCTGCTATCTACCGCGATGTTTATGCGCGGACGGCTGATATCTATCTGAAATCCCAGCTGGACCTACTGCTCGGGCGGGCCTCCATCGCGCAAGGCGCCGTAGAGGAGGGTTTCGCGTATTACCAGCATGCGGTCAACAACTATCCCGAGACGTATGACGCCTATTCCGCCGTCCTGGCGCTCCTGGATGCGGAACAAAGTGTCGATGAACTGCAGCGCGGGCTCATTAATTATTTCAGGGGTCAATATGACCTGGCGAATGAGGCTTTCGATCGCTACATGGAAGGTGACGGTCTCGAGAAAGATAAGGCGCTTTACTATCAGGCGCTGGCTGCCCGGGCGAAAGGGCTCGAACTTTACGCTTTTCATTCCGAAGAACGTTTCGCGCTCAATCAGATTAGCGGCACGCCCCAGGATCAAACCGCCATCGCCCTTTGGGAGCAGCTCGTCAGCGACTATCCCAAGAGCAATTACCTCTCACACGCCATTGAGGATATTGTCTACACGCAATATCAGTATATGAATCGGGTGGACCTGGCGCCTCAAACCGCCCTGGATTATGTTTCCCAGCAGCCTCTGAGCGTTTACGCTCCCAGCCTGCTTTTCACCGCCGGCAGATACCTGGAAATCCAGGGAAAACTGGAAGAAGCCGCCCAGGTTTGGGACCGCATCGCCGTAAATTACCCCTCCTCGGACCAATCCTTTCAGGGCGCGTTTTTCGCAGGCATCCTGCATTACCGCCGCGGAGACATAACCTCCTCGGCCGCCTCCTTCAACCGCGCCATCCTGCTGGCCCTGGAACCATTGGAAAGCGCGGGAGCTTACCTCTGGCTCGGAAAATTGAGCCAAGCCGCGGGCGACCTGGACAAAGCGCGTGCGTATTGGAATTCCGCGGCGCAAGTTGATCCGGCTGGCTATTATGGTTTGCGCGCCGTGGAACTGGCTGAAAACAAACCGCCTTTTGCCTCCCCCGAGGCATTGGATCTGCGGGTAGACCTGGTGAACGCCCGTCAGGTTGCCGCGGCATGGATGCGCACTTCTTTTAACCTTCCGCCGCAGGTGAACCTCGATTACAGCCCGGAGCTCTGGAATGACCCCCGCTTTGTGCGCGCTCAGGAATACTGGAGCCTGGGGCTCTACACGCAAGCCCGTTTGGAATTTGAATCCCTGAGAATTGACAACCGCCTGGACGTGCTCAACAGCTTCCGCCTGCTCAAAGCATTTCTGGATTATGGTTTTTACGCGTCCGCGATTGAAACCAGCCAGACCATCGCGACACTTGCCGGCTACAGCGATATCGCCCTGGCGGATAAGCTGCCTGCTTATTTCAGATACGTCTATTACGGCACGTATTACCTCACCTGGGTTCAGGACGCGGCAGAAACCTACGATCTGCCGGTTCTGGTCCTCTTCAGTCTCATCCACCAGGAAAGTCGTTTTCAACCTTTCGCTCAATCATCTGCGGGTGCACAGGGTTTGCTGCAATTAATGCCGCAGACTGCCGCGACCATCGCGTCAGAAATCAATTACCCGCCCAATTTCAGTACAGCCGACCTGGGCGTACCGCTTTATAACCTGACCCTCGGCGCGAACTACCTTGCCCGGCAGTACTTTGGATTTGATGACGACACTTACGCGGCCCTGGCAGCCTATAACAGCGGACCCGGCAACACCCGTGAATGGAAGGAAATTGCCGGCTCGGACCCGGACCTCTTTGTTGGCTCCATCCGCTACCTGGAATCCCGCACCTATGTGCGCAAAATCGCTGAAATCTTTGCGCAATACGCGCGCCTCTATGGCAAATAACCGCGTCTGCTAAGTCTCCGTGCGCTCTTCTGAGGTCGGAAGATTCCCGGCTTCAACTCTAAATAGCCAGGCCTGAGAATGGTTATTATTCTCTTTACCAATTGCTATTCCCGGTTTCAAAAAAGCGCATAAAAAAAGAAAGGCGGCTGGTGCCGCCTTTCTCATCGTATCTGGTCTGACTTACTTATGCTTCAATGCGGCCTGAGCGGCTGCCAATCTTGCCAGCGGCACGCGGAAAGGAGAGCAGCTGACGTAGTTATTGCCAATGATATGGCACCATTCAATTGAGCTGGGGTCTCCGCCGTGTTCACCGCAAATGCCGACCTCAAGGTTCGGGCGCACTCTGCGGCCGTCTTCAACCGCCTTCTTCATCAGCAGACCAACGCCTTCGCGGTCAAGCTGCTGGAAGGGGTTTTTGGGAAGAATGCCTTTTTCAACATAGCGAACCAGGAAGGTGCGTTCAGCGTCATCACGGCTGTAACCAAAGGTCATCTGAGTCAGGTCGTTCGTGCCAAAGGAGAAGAACTCAGCCAGCTCAGCGATTTCAGCCGCCGTCACAGCCGCCCGGGGGATTTCAATCATCGTGCCGAACTTATAGGCCACTTCGATGCCCTTTTCGGCCATCACTTCCTTGGCAATCTGCAGCAAAGTCGGCTGAACATCCTTGAGTTCATTGACATGCCCGGTCAGCGGAATCATAATTTCGGGCTTGGCTACGATGCCATTCTTGGCAGCGTCGCATGCCGCTTCGAAGATCGCGCGGACCTGCATCTTCATGATGTCCGGGTAGACAATACCCAGGCGAATGCCGCGCAAACCCATCATCGGGTTGCTTTCATGCAGGCTCTGGACCACTTCCAGCATCTTTTCTTTGGCTGCCAGGCCTTCGGTTTTACCGGTGGCGTGCATCGTGGCGACTTCGGTAAGCAGGGATTCCAAAGAGGGCAGGAACTCATGCAATGGCGGGTCAATCAGGCGGATAATCACGGGGTAGCCGTTCATTGCCTCAAAGAGCCCGTAGAAATCTTCCCGCTGCAGGGGTTGGATAAACTCAAGCGCGCCAAAGTATGCTTTCGCGCCCGGATCCTCGGCGATAGCCTTTCTTTCTGCTTCCACAGTTTCGGCCAAGGCTGCCTTTTCGTCATCCTTCAGCACACGACCTTCCAGACGGCCGGCCTTAAGCGCGGCTTCCAGCTGCTCCAGGGAGTTCAGCTTCTTCTGGGTCGGCTCCGCGTTCATGATCATATCCTGAACGTGCGGCAAGCGAGAAACTTCAAAGAACATATGCTCAGTTCGGCAAAGACCGATGCCTTTCGCGCCGTATTCGCGCGCCCGGCGGGCATCCTTCGGATAGTCCGCGTTCGCCCATACCTGCATGCGAGACATCTCGTCAGCCCAATCGAGGAGCGCCATCAGCTCTTTTTGCTGGGTCACATCCGGTGTCGTAAGGGGCAGTTTCCCGACGTAGGCTTCACCGCTGCTTCCGTCCACGGAAATCCAATCCCCTTCTTTGATGACAATCCCGTTGGATTGCATCTGTCGTTTTTCCAGGTCAATCTGAACCATCGACGCGCCAACAACGCAGGGAACGCCAAACTGACGCGCCACCACGGCGGCGTGCGAGGTGGCTCCGCCTTCGCTGGTGAGGATGCCTTTGGAAGCCAGCATACCATGCACGTCATCCGGTTTGGTGAAGGGGCGGACCATAATGACATCCTGACCTTCATCGCGGTTTTTCCGTTCGGCGAGGTCTGCGTCAAAATAAACCTGACCGACCGCGGCACCCGGGGAAGCTGCCACGCCTTTCGCGAGCAAGCCTTTTTGTTTCTTGGCTTTCTCTTTATCTTCCAGGGTGAACTGCGGGTGAAGCATCTGGTCCACCTGTTCAGGGCTCACGCGCTTAATTGCCTCTTCTTTGGAGATGAAATTCTCATTCACCATGTCGTAAGCAATCTTAATCGCTGCCTTGGCGGAACGTTTGCCGTTGCGGGTCTGAAGCATCCACAGTTTGCCGCGTTCAATTGTGAACTCGACGTCCTGCATTTCCTTGTAGTGGTTTTCCAGCTTCTCGGTGATATCCATAAAGGTGTGATAAGCGTCCGGGATTTCAGCTTTCAGACCTTCAATCTTGGAAGTATTGCGAATGCCGGCCACCACGTCTTCACCCTGGGCATTGATAAGGTATTCGCCGAACATCTTATTCTCGCCAGTTTGAGGGTCGCGCGTGAAGGCAACGCCCGTGCCGGAGTCATCGCCCATATTACCGAAAACCATAGTCTGGATATTGACAGCGGTGCCGAGCGTGTCCGGGATGTTCTCGCGGCGGCGGTAATCAATCGCGCGCTTGGAGTTCCACGAACCAAATACTGCCTTGATAGCGTACTGCATCTGCACCAATGGGTCCTGTGGGAAGTCGAAGCCCATCTCGCGCTTGACAACTTGCTTGAACTGGTCGGTCAGATACTGCCAATCGGCCGCGTTCAACTCAGTATCGAGCTTGACGCCCTTCTGGGCTTTATAGCTATCCAGAACATCGTCAAACGCTTCATCCGCGATGCCAAGCACAACGCTGCCAAACATTTGCACCAGGCGGCGGTACGAATCCGCCACGAAGCGTTCGTTGCCGGTGAGGGCAATCATACCCTTGGCAGTTTCGTCGTTCATGCCGATATTGAGGACAGTGTCCATCATGCCGGGCATGGAGAACTTGGCGCCAGAGCGGCAGGAAACCAGCAGTGGATTCTTCGGGTCGCCAAAAACCTTACCGGCTTTCTTTTCTACGGCTTTCAGCGCGTCCAAAGCCTGCTGCCACATCCCTTCCGGGAATTCATTCGTTTCCTGATACGCATTGCACGCTTCAGTCGTAATCGTGAAGCCAGGGGGAACCGGAACGCCAATCCGCACCATCTCAGCCAGGTTAGAGCCCTTACCGCCTAAAAGTCCGCGCACCCCGTCCCAACTGCCCGCGTACGCTTCTGCCTGTTCGACCTCGTCAAACAAGTAAACCCATTTCTTTGTTGTCATACAGCCTCCTATGCTTAATCGCAAATAATTTACGTTATTAGATTGTGGTATCTCAAAGGTGAAATAATCCAAGGCGGAATTTTACCATACTTCGCCCCCGACCGAGCCTGACATGTAGACTGTATCGACCTGTTGCGCCCTATTCCTGCAAGCCTTCTTGAAGCTGCGATTAATTCAGTCTACGAGTAAAAAACTCAAATTTGCAGATTGTTTCCGCGAAATTCCACATAATCTGTCAAACCAGGTCATTCCAGGAGTAAAATCTGTCTACCTACTGATGTAAAGAGGGTGCTTTGAACCAAATATCCAGCACACTACTTGAGGAACTGAGAACGCATTCTGAGCCTGCACTGCGCTACTTTGCGCTGCAAAACCTGTTCGATTGTGACCCGGAAGAAAGTGAAATGAGCCTGGCGCGCTGGGACCTGCCTAACTCAGCGCTTATCCGGAGCTTGTGCGCCTTTGACCCATCCCTCCATCCGTACCAAAAGTGGAACGGTGCGCATTGGCGGTTGGTCCAACTGGCGGAGCTGCGTTACCCGTACACCAATCCGGCTTTGGAAGAGCCCCGAGCGCAGGTTTACGCTTGGTTGACTTCTGAGCGCCATATTGCGAGCATCCGCACGCTGGAAGGACGCACCCGACGCTGCGCCAGCCAGGAAGCCAACGCGGTGTATGCCTCCGTACGGCTCAACATGGTGGATGAACAGACCGAAGCCCTGGTAAAAAAGCTTTTGGGCTGGCAGTGGCCAGACGGCGGCTGGAACTGCGACAAGCGCCCGGAAGCCTCGCATTCTTCTTTCTGGGAATCCTGGACGCCCTTACGCGCGCTCCTTACCTGGAAGGTGCATGCCGGCAGTAGTACGGCTTTGGACGAAGCTATCGCAAAATCCGTTCAGTTCTTCTTGCGGAAGCAGCTTTTTTTGAGGGAAAGCAGCGGGGAGCCGATGCAGCTGGAGTTTACCCGCCTGCACCAACCTGCCTACTGGAAATACGATGTCCTGGTAGGGTTGGAGCTAATGCGCCTGGCTGGAAAACTGGAGGACCCGCGGTGCGAGCCGGCGTTGGCTCTGTTGGAGGGAAAAATGCAGCCTGGCGGTGGCTTTCGCGCGGAAGAGAAGCAGTTTCAGGCGGCTAACCCCGCTGCCTGGCATTACTCCCCTGTGGACTGGGGCAGCCCCTCGGCTAATAAGTGGAATCCATGGCTGACGGTGCGAGCTCTGGCAATTCTGAAAGCAGCCGGGAGAATCAGTTTCTAGGAAATCTCTCTTTTCCACGGCGTCCCATATGAATCCAGGTACACCAATTCCGGGTCATACTGGGTGCGGGCAGGTTTCTCCTCAGCCGGGTATCCTAACATCACCAAATTAAGCGGCACAACGCCCGCGGGCAATTCAAGGATGCCTGAAACGGCTTTTTGCAGGCTTGCCATTGGAGCAACCCCGCACCAAACCGCGCCCAAACCCAGCGCGGTTGCCGCGAGCAGCAAATTTTGGGTTGCCGCGCTGCAATCCTGCTGCCAGAATTTACCGGTCACCAAATTCCGCGGACCGCGTAAATCGGCGCATACACTGATTGCCGCCGCCGCTTTCATTTTCGCGAATGGCATGACCCCACGCAGCCTTTCCAGGCGGTCCGGCTCCCGCACGACGATAAAACGCCAGGGTTTGGTGTTCATCGCGGAAGGCGCGGCCATCGCGGCGCGCAGCAGCTGCTCAAGCACCTCGTCCTCAACCGCGTCATCCGTAAATTTGCGGATACTCCGCCGTTGGAAAATGAAATCCAAACTGTTCATTTCTTTGGCCTATCCACCAATGATAATCGCGGCGCCCACTGTGCGCGGCGCTGCCAGCATCGGCATGTGCCCGGCTTCAGGGATAATCACGAATTTTGCCAGCGGGTTGGCGTGCGCCATCATGCGCGCCGCCGCCTCGGGAACAATCAGGTCTTCCGCCCCTGCCACAATCAGCAGCGGACCAGTAAATGCGCTCAAGACGTGCAAACGTTCCGGACGGCGGGAAATCGCGAGAATTGCGTTAATCAGGCTGTCCGGGTTCATTTTCGCGATCATCTCGCGGGTTACGGCCTGTACAAAAGAACGGTCGGACAATCTCAGGCTCAGGGTCTCAGCGAACTCAGCAGTACCGGTTGCCCGGATGTTATCCATCTCCCGCATCCGCTGTTCACGGCGGGCTTCGGTATCGGCCGCGGCGTTACTCGCAATCAAAATCAAACTGTCCAGGCGTTCCGGATACTTCTCCGCGAAGGCCAACGCGATGTAACCGCCAAAAGAATGCCCTCCCAGAGTGACTTTCTCCAAGCCGAGTTGGTCCAGCAGCTCCAGAATATCCTCGGCGTACTGTTCAAGAGTTCCATCGGCGTTTCCCAGTTCGCTCACCCCGTGTCCGCGCAAATCAGGCAGGATAAACCGCGCCTGGTCCTTATACAACCCGGCAATGTTCTGCCAGATGCTGTGATTTAATCCAAGCCCGTGCAGCAAGAGCGTCGGCTTCCCGGCGCCTACGGTTTCAACTTCCATCACGATGTTTTTCAGTTGTATTTTCACAGGTTCCTCTCGTGAAATGTTTTGTTCTGCAGATATTGTGCCACGAATTGCAGCGCTCCGGATTTATTGTAGACCTCGCCGCTGGCTTGAGCTTCCCGCAAAGCTGCCAGAAGTTGGCCAATCAGCGCGTCTGGTTTCAAACCAAATTCTCGCTGCAGTTCATTGCCATTCAGCAGCAACTCCGGTTCCACCACTTGCTGTCTGCGGGTATACCAGTCATCCAGCAGCTCCAGCACCGCCTTCAGTTCTCGCCGCCCCTTCGCCAGGTCCAGCGTTCCTTCGTATGCGGCCAACATGTCCACAAGGCTGAGCAGCGCCACATCCACGCCAGCTTCCCCCAGGTCCCGGAAGTAGCGATAAGCGGCCCGGTCAGTCAGCACCGCGCCTTCATTTGAAAAGTAATGCAGGCGCATATGATTGGCTGCAACCAGCCTCAGGTAATCCACCTCGGCGCGCCCCAACATCAAAGCCCGCGCGCGCTCGCCAATTAATTCGGCGCTGATGCGTTCGTGCCCGATGAAACGGGTCCGGCCCTTCTCATCAAGCGTCTGAGCGGCCGGCTTGCCCGCGTCGTGATAGAGCGCTGCCAGCATCAACAAACTCCAGCGCGGGCGGTTGCCTTGTACCGGTTTGTTCAGGATTTGCGATATGTCTGACGCGTAGGGTTTCAATGCCTCGCAAATCTCACGCAGAAAATCGTGAGTGGCAGGCAGTTCGCCACCGCTCAGAAAATATCGGACGTCCCACAGATACCGCATAACCTGCCGGGTGTGCTTCCAAAGACTATGGACATGGGGAGGATACGCGGGGACGCATTTCATCCCGCGGACCTCCGGAAATACCTGCTCGGTCAGCCCGATAGAATCCATAAGCAGGAAAGCGTCATCCGGGTTTCCCAGTTCAAATATCTTAAAGATTTCATCCCGTACGCGCTCTGCCGAAACGCGTTCCAGGCTTGGAACCGAAGCCCGCATCAGTTCCAGTGTCGCGGCTTCGGGGGTCAATTGATACGCCAGGCACAAGCGCGCGCCGCGCAGCACACGCAAAGGGTCCAGTTCCATGGAGCGCGCGGAGGCTGCCCGCAGGCGTTTATCGCGCAAATCGCGTTCACCCCCCAGAAAATCCAACACCAAATCCGGCTGATCCAGAGCGACAGCCAGCGTATTAATCGTGAAGTCCCGATTGGACAGGTCTTCCTGAAGATTCATGCCGGTGAAACTGACGAAATCCAGGATGAGTTCCGAAGGCGTGCCCTGCGCCAAAATCAGGCGGGCAGTCTGGCGTTCATCGTCCAGCGTGAAACCCGCGGCGCCCAGGTTACGGCGCACCGCTCTCGCCAGGCGCAGGGAATCTGATGGCACCACAAAATCCAGGTCCTTGACTGGCAAACCAAGCAGCATATCCCGCACCGCCCCGCCCACCAGGTAAACGGGCATCGGCGCCGGTAAACAAGCCAGAATTACCTCAAAAATTGCGCGCGTGCGGTCATCCGTTTGGAGCTTCATATCTGTTCAGATCTACAACCCCTATAAACGGCAGGTTTCGATAGAACTCATCCATATCAAGCCCATAACCGAAAACGAACTTATCCTCGATTTCAAAACCCCGATAGCGCAGAGGAACTTCCACCTCGCGTCGGGAAGATTTATCCAGCAGGGTGCAGACATACAACGACGCCGGATCGCGAGTTTTTAGCAGGTCAATAACGGATGCCAGGGTTCTGCCGCTGTCAATAATATCTTCCACAATTAACACATGCCGTCCGGATATACTGGTATTTAGATCCAGGGTAATCCGCACCTCTCCCGAAGAGCTTCGCGCGCCAGCCCCGTATGAAGAAACCGCCATAAACTCAAACGCCAGCGGCACGCTGATTTGACGCACAAGATCGGTCATAAAAATCACGCCGCCGCGCAAGATGCAGACCACGAGCAATTCCTTGCCAGCGTAATCGCGGGAAATTTCGGCTCCCAGTTCGCCAATTCGCGCCGAAAGCTGCTCACTGGTTATCAGTACTTCTCCAAGAAAATCATGGTAATCTTGCATTGCTAACCTTCTAATCCCTCGGTACTTGATGGCAGCGGCGGCAGCGCGCTTCGTACATTTCAGACGCGCCAATGATTACAATCGGGTCATCATAACGGGCGGGCTTGCCATTCACCAGGCGCTGCGTCCGGCAGGCTGGCTCTCCGCAGACCATGCAAATGGCATTGAGCTTGTCCACCGTTTCAGCCTTGGCGATTAAGTTCGGCATACAGCCAAAAGGCTCGCCGCGAAAATCCGTATCCAGGCCAGTGACAATGACGCGGATGCCCCGGTCTGCCAGCTGATTCACAATATCAACGATACCGTCATCAAAAAACTGCGCTTCGTCTATCCCGACCACGGTGGTATCCGGCTTAAGGTTAGCGAGGATTTCCATCGAGGAGTTAATCGGAAGCGCTTCAAAATCGCTGCCCGAATGGGAACTGACCCTGGCAAAAGCATAGCGATCATCAATGATCGGCTTGAATACCTGTACTTTCTGCCGCGCGATTGTCGCGCGGCGGATGCGCCGGATTAGTTCCTCTGTTTTTCCACAAAACATGGAACCCGTAATAACTTCAACTGAACCAAATTGATGCGCCACGTAACCTCCAAAAGAAAAAGGCAGGTAACCAACCTGCCTTTAAGTTTACCGGATTAAATCCGTCTGTGCGAATTAAACCTCAATCTCAGATGCCGCCGCGGGCAGTTCGTAGCCCAGCTGACGCAGCTGTTTCTTGAGATCAATCAGGGATTTGCGTCCAAAACCTTCGACCTCGAGCAGAGCCTTTTCCCCGCCTTCAAGCCGGGAAAGAACCTGACCGACATTGGTCAAACCTGCCGCCGCTAATGCGGCAATAGCCTTTGCCGTGAGATTCAAGTCGGTTAATGGACGATTCAGGGATGTCTTGGCTTCAGCCTGTGCCTTCAATTCCGAAACATAATCCTGCCGAACCTGGAGCCGCTTATAGAAGCGATCCACCTGACCTTCACGGTCCAGAAGGCGTGCCTGCTGACCAGTGTAGAAGGGGTGGCAGTTTGAACAAACTTCAGTACGAATCTCAGGAACGGTTGAGCCGGTTGTCCAGGTAGCTCCGCAAGAAGCGCAGCTGACTTTAGCCTGGTAATAGTATTTTGGTTGAATTTTGGTTTTCATTGTTTACCTTTACAGCGCCGTTCTATTCTGCGGCAACGACGACATGAACTTTTTTGCGCCCGTTGGGGAGGGTTTCATACAAAACCGTACCGTCCGCAGTCGCGAAGAGGGTGTAATCCCGCCCGCAGCCCACATTCCATCCGGGATGGACTTTCGTCCCGTGTTGGCGGACAAGAATGTTACCGCTAATTACGCGTTCGCCGCCAAATTTTTTAATACCAAGCCGTTGACCTCGGCTGTCACGACCGTTGCGGGATGACCCGCCGCCTTTTTTGTGTGCCATCTTGTCCTACTCCATCGAAATTGATTCCACCAGCAATCTGGTGTACTTCTGGCGGTGACCGATGTGTCGGCGATATGCGATCTTAGGTTTGTATTTGAAAACCAGGATTTTCTCGCCTTTTATCTGCTCCACAACTGTGGTCTTCAGGCAGGCACCTTTTATTGTTGGGGTGCCAATTACTACCTCATCGCCATCCACGACTAACAAAACCTCGTCGAGGTTTACTGCGTCGCCGACCTGCGCGGGGAGAAGGTCAACCGTAATGGTTTTGCCTTCTTCGGCGCGGTATTGTTTACCGCCCGCTGCAACAATTGCATATTTCATTTCTTCTCCAATCTTCTCTTAACCGCTTTTCAGGCGTGCTGCCGCTTGAGTGCGGGTAAGTTGGTTTACACAATTAACCCCAGCCAAGATCCGCCGGGGCAACGAACCATTATTATACATAAGCGCATCCTGGCTGTCAAGGAAAACAAAATTCAGCATGCCCGCCCTCGGACTGAACCGACAGGATGCCTGAAAAGGGTCATCTTTATGGTTTTTTCATAATAATTTGCTTTACAAGCGTCACTGCCTTTATAGCGAAGTATCGATTTTTCGTTCTGATTTTTCGTTTTTTGGCTTGACCGATAGAATACGGGATGGTAGAATTTCCTTCGCTTAACCGCCCCCATGGTCTAGAGGTTAGGACACAGCCCTTTCAAGGCTATAACTCGGGTTCGAATCCCGATGGGGGCACAAACAAACGCAGGAGAGTTGCCTCCTGCGTTTTTTGTTTGTTCAGCTCCGGCAGCCGTGGTTTTATTTGGGCGGGTAATTCCATTCACTAACCTGAAATAAGGCATTCATCAGCCACTCGCGTGTGGGTTCTTCCGGCCAAACTGGCTGGGAATAATCCTTGAATTGGATGGGAAGCAGTTCCACGCCCAAATATTTTCCATCGTAAAACACGTGCCGGTCCAAAAACCCGAAATCAGTCAGCAAGGTCAAGCCGTATTGGTCGAAGAACAGGTTGCCCAGGCCGTAATGCAGTACCGCGCTGTCGGTAATCTCCATCCCGTGCGGTTGGTGCGACTGGCTTCCGCTCACAACCACCGCGCCAGCATCCGCCATTTTGTGAAAATCAGCCACGAGCTGGGATTGGGCAGTCCATTGGTAAAACTCCAGGTGTTGAAAGGTGACGATAGGCAGATAGCCTTCAGACCGCAGTTTTTTTACTTCCGCGGTCATATAATCCCAATCACAGCGGAAGTTTCCGCCCTTTTCTTCGGTCGCATTTCCATATGTGGTCGGCTTGGCGTTGCAGCCCAAAAAAGCAATTTTTGTGCCGCGTATCTCGAATTTCACCGGTTGTTTGGCTTCTTCAATATTAAGTCCGCCGCCGTAATAGGGCAGTTTATTCTGTTTGTATACCTCCAGGGTATGCTCAAGCGCCGCCTCACCAGAATCTTGAAAATGGTCGCCAGTGAGTTCCACCACATCGGCGCCAACTGCCTCCAGCAGCTTAAAGTACGAGTCTTTGGAGCAGAAGGTCAGCTTCCCCGAAAGCTTTGGCACCGGGTCTTTGCAATCCACCGCGAAGGGCACCTCATTGCTGATATGCAGGATGTCCGCCTGACGCGTGACAGGGCCTATGATTTCCGCCCCGCGGGTGATACCCTTTTCTTCCATCTCGCTGGCAGTCCCGCGCACCATTGCGGTCACGCCGGTCAAAATGACCGTGACCAGCTTTTCGGGGTCGCGGTTGCTCCGCCCCAGGAACGGCCGCAATTCCCGGGCGAGCGCGGCAGATTGAACGCCTTGCGACGCGGTGAGCGATATCGGAACCGCGAGCGGATACTGTATCTGAGAAAAATCCTTGTGCAGCGGAGACTGTCCATTCACAGCAATGATTTTCCAACGCGGTTGAATCTCTTCAAAAGGGATGACAGCCCAGGTGTTTTCGCCCTTCCAGGCTTCCAGCAGCAGGTCTTGCGCGTCCACCACGTCAACCTTACCGACCGGGGTTCCCCAACGGCTCTTTATGGCGGTAAGGGTCTCCGCGGTCATAACAAGCCGGGAAAACGGCGCGTCGGCTGCCTGCTGCCAGAATTCCTGCCAGGTCTTTGCTGAGATTTCATCCGTGATGGTTGGGAAAGGCGCAGCCAGCGCGTAAATCCAATAGCTGACCGGGTTGCCGCGCCCGTAATCCAGAATGGCGGATGTCTTTCCGGAGGTGACAATCTTAATATTTGAGCCATCCAGCTGGAGTGACTGCCGATATGCTGCCGGCAGGTTGGCATTCACCCGCAGATAAATTGGTTCCTGCGTGGGCGCGGCGGTTGGCAGCGGGGCTGCCGTCTTGCTGGGCAGCGCGGTTTGCGCGGTTGTGGCTGCCGGAATATCTTCCGGCTCAGGGTTGGCCAGCCCGGCGCAGCCAATAAGAGTCATAATAACCAGCGCCGCGCTGAGGACTTTTAAGAAAACGCCATTCAACAATTTCATCAACAAATGAACCTCATTGTAAGTATCGTAAGGAATTATTGTATCGCATTCGCGTGAGGGTAATTATCCACCTGATACCTAACAAGAAAAAACAGCGAATAAAGAGCGGGGTCTGAAGAGACCCCGCTCTTCGATTCTATTTACCGGCTGAGCCACGGGAGGTAAATCAAACTTACCGCAGCCGCGCAGCTCTGCACTTTTACATCATCCAGATACCAACCTTCGGCGCTGCCTGTGCTTCCGCTTCCAAGGCGGAAACGGAACAAAACAGTCTGCCCGGCATAATCGCCCAGGTCGGCCACAGTCCACACCCAATCCGAGGCGCCGCACCAGGCAGATTTCCCGGCCAACGGGTTAAACACACCGACTCTGATCATCCCGTTGTACGCGTTCGTCAGCAGATTTGAAGCGCTGATTTGCGTCCAGGTCGTACCGTTGTTTTTGCTCACCTCCAGGATCGCGCCGTCATTGCACACGGATGGGTTATCAAAGGTCCAGCGGTGCCAGAAGGAAAGCGTAAGCGGCAGTTCGTTGACCGGCAAGCTAAATGCCGGCGAAACCAGCCTTTGGTCGGAAATCGCAGCTGGCACTGAGCTCAGCCAGGAGCTGACCGGAGAGTGCGCTCTCACCGCAGAGAGAGACCAGTGATACGCGCCAGTGGATGCATCCGCCCAGCCGGGCGCGCCGTCCTCAAAATCACCCAGGTAGAGCGTCTGGGCGGTCGTACCTGCCGGGCAGTCGCCCGGTCCCGGGCGAGTCCTGAAGCTGAATACCTGATTCTCGTTCGTTTCGTTGCAGGGGTTTTCCGCCGTAACGCGCCAATAATAGACCGTGTCAGTCTGCAGCGCGGCGGGCGGAGTGTACGTTGTTCCACTGATCCAAGCCTGCATCAGCACAACTTGCGTGAAGCCTGCATCCAAAGCCACTTCAATCCGATAGCTGACCGCGCCTGTGAGCGGCTGCCACGAAAAGCTGGTTTCGGGATCCACGTTGGCCGCGCCATTCGCGGGCGCCAGCAAAACCGGCCCGGAGGTCAGCGGATTGTAGACATTAACCAGCAAATCCGCCTGATGAACCAGGCTGCCGGAGCTGCCCGTGACGGTGAGGGTTTGCGCTCCGGAAGGAGAGCTGCCGTCGCCAGAAAGTATCAAATGAGCCTGTCCGGGAGGCGTAACGAGTCCGGCGTTGTCAAAGCTCAGCGAAAAGCCGGCCAGCGGGCTGGCAGTCAGCGCGACCGGCTCGTGATACTGGTTCAGGCTGCCCACATTCACCGCGGCTTCCCGTGAGTCGGTGCTGCAGGTATTAAGCACAGGCGGCTGAAGCGAGAGCGTAAAATCTGGCAGTTTGGGACCCAGGATGATTTCCAGGCTGGGATCGCCAAAAAGATGGTACTCCTCCCAGTAATACTGGTCCAGGTTCGTGCCGCTGGCATCCACTGCCGCCAGACCCGCGTGAAGCATTTCCCGGACGCTGGGAACAAGCGCGCCGGTCGGATCCGCGTACAAGGTATTAAAAATCGCGCGTTCAAGCGTGTCGTCTTCATACCAATAGGAATAGTTGCTTGCGGAGGCGATGGTGAGCGCGCCGTACTCGGGTTCAATCACCCAGGTGTCCGCGAAGCTTTCATTCACCGTAAAGTCGCCGGTCATGCAAGCATGCGAGGCTACGTAAGGCACCGCCACGCCAGTCAGGTTCCGGACTTGCGCCTGGCTCAGGTTCGGTCCCGCCCAACCGGTCTGGCTGCCGTGCCCTGTGTAAATAACCATAGCGCGCTGGTCATTGATGGAATTGATAACATTGGTGGAACCAGCTCCGTAGGTTATCGCGTAGAGTTTGTCGCCGCCGGGCATGGGGTTGTTCGGGAAGATGCCGCTATATCCTTTGGGCAGGGTGTAGGTGTTTATCACATAATTTTGGGTTGCTTCGGCAAAGTTATACCAGCTGCCATCGCTGGTGGCGAGAAAAGCCGCCTTTTTAACCCAGGCTTCCTGTCCGGTTCGTCCGGCATAAGTTTGCAGCTTGGCAAGCATATCCGCCAGTTGGGTCGCGTTTCGCACCGGGAAGCGCCCATAGAAGATATCCGGCACAAATTCAGTCTCATTGTCCATCGTGAAATAGTACAGGTCTGTGCGATAAGAGGATGTTTCGGAGCGGAAAGTGTAATTCGGGATGCTGTCCGCGCCGTTGTTATAGTCGCCGACTAAAAGGACATAGTCCGGCGGGTTAGGTCCCAGGTATTGAGCCTTAATGTACTGCTTGATAGCAGTTGTTGTACTCCCACCGATAGCCGCCAGGCTCGCCAGGCTCACGTTAAAGCCCTGGCTCTGCTTCAGGTTCACCAAACCCGTCAATCCGTTCGCATAAGCGTCCGCGCTGATAATCAGGTAGTTTTCAGGGCTTTTTTGCTGGCTCAGAGGGCGCCCCTGGTTAAAATTCAGGACCTTTCCGCTGTATATGGCATTAAACCCATCAGAATTCAGGCGTTCAGCTTCAGCAAAAGTCGATGCCATATCGCTGCCTTCCAATTTCAGCCTGAAATCAATTCGCGCATAGGTCACCAGGCCGCCAGTAGCGGGTGTGTATTGCACCGGAAAAATCTCCAGTTGGACAACGCGGTGACCCCGCACCATATATTCATCCTTGATGCGGACCAATTCCCCGGGATACGCGCCCTGCAGCGTGTAAATCTGCGCGTCAGGCGGCACTTCTGTCTGGTTTTGGGCGCATTTTGATTGAGGCGGCTGACGCGGCGCCAGAGCGCCTTCCAGACCCAACGCGGATAACGAGGTTGACTTACCGGGCGCCGAAAGAATTTCTATATGCACTTGCGCGCCAAAAGGTACCTCCACATCCCGATAGATTGCCGGCAGCGCTGGAGCGCCAGGCTCGCCGCTTTGCCCAAAGCCCTCCCCGCCCAGGCTCAGGTAGGTCTGACCAGCAATGGTTAGCTTGCCGACCTCAACCCCATCCGCCTCAGCGCGCAGCAGAATACCTTGCGCGTCTGCCTGTAACAAGACGACCTCAGGCGCTTGGCGGGCTTCCGAGTCTCCGAAGGCGAGCCAATCCGCGGCGCCGGTTTGCGCTTTCGCGCCGCCCGCCAGCCCACCAATAAGCAAAGTCACGCCCAGATACACAACAGCGGCTCTCAGGAACCATGAATATTTGGATTTAAACATTTGGAGTCCTTTCATCGGGAAGAGAAAACTGATACAGGATTTTATCATTTAATCAGCCATCCTCCCCCGATTACTAAATCAATTTGATAAGCGTTCGTGCTGGCTCTCGTTAAAGGAGCTATCCAACCCACAGGCAAAAAAGGAAAATTTGAATACGGCAACTCTGAAAAGAATATTTCCATACCGGAATAAATAATTGGAAAAATTGAATTGTTTTTTACCGATCTTTTGTTCATAATAAGTTAACTCACCTTAATTATTACCGGGGTTGTTCCGGGCTTTCGGATTAACAGTAGGTCCAAAAAACAGATGGGCACAATGCGAAAAATGCAGATGACAGAAACTCCATTTCAGGCAAAATTACTCTTCCGGAACACCTGGTTAATTCAAGGCGCGGGCTGCAATTGTTATTTGCTGGTCGGGAATAAGCGCGGCGTGCTGATTGATACAGGCTTTGCTACCGAGAACCTTCAGGTATTCGCCCAATCACTCACCGATAAACCCGTGGAAATTGCGGCGAATACGCACGGGCACTTTGCTCACACCGGCGGGAACGGTTGGTTTACGCATGCTTATATGAGTGCGAAAGCTTTGGAAATCGCGAAAATCCCCTATCCGCGGATTGCCAACCTTGGTTATCCCCTGGATTATCTGGTCACGGTGGTGGGTGACGGAGATGTGATAGACCTGGGCTTTCGGTATCTGGAAGTAATCGAAATCCCAGCGCATTCAGAGGGCAGCATCGCATTTCTGGATAAGCGCGAGCATATTCTGTTCACAGGCGACGAGGTGGACGACCAGGTAATGTTAATCAGCAAGAAAGATGAAAAACAGCCGGTAGTAGCCCGGCACGCGTCCGCCATGGAAAAGCTGCTCAGCCGAAAAGATGATTTCGATTTAATCTGCGCCGGGCACACGCTGGTGCTGTCCCCCGCGGCGATTATTGCGGACTACCTCACTCACGACCAGTTGATTATTTCCAAAACCCTGACAGGCAAGGAAATCACAGGCTTTGATTTCCCTACCGATTTTGAGCTGCCTCAACCCGCATTCAAACGTGCGTCTGTTTATGAAGACACAACGCTTCTGTATGATGTCCGGTTTATCCAGGGTCCTGTCTTGCAGCGGCAAGTGACACTTCAATTGGAGCCTTGACCAAGGTTAATTAACGAAGAAGCCTGCGCATCACGTGATTTCTGAAAATAATTATCCCAAAGGTTTTCCTGCTGGGAGCTCCAAATGAGGTTTATGCTTGGTAAGCATTATTGGGGGAAAGTTGTTTGAATTCGAATACGTTCAGTTTTTTTATAAGGACGGAGCCTCCTTCTCCGGCAAACTGCGCCATAAAGCCAGCTGCTTGCCTGCCTGATCCGCAAATCTGGTTGGCGCTTTGGGGCCAGTTCAATCGACCTGACACCTTTGGGAAAAAGCGGAAAACCGAAAGCGACCACGCGGCTGGAAAGCGTGCACTTCAACCTTCCTGAATTATTCCGCGTTGACTTTTCGCATTTTTGCCTCTAAACTTATGCCATGCTCGCACACGTTTTCTCCTGCGCGGTAATTGGCTTGGACGGGGTCATCATCGACATTGAAGTCGATTTTGGGCAGGGTTTGCCGCACATGGCCATCGTGGGCCTGCCCGATGAAGCCGTGAAAGAAAGCCGCGAGCGCGTCTACTCCGCCATAAAAAACGCTGACCTGGCCTACCCCCGCAAAGCGCTGACCGTCAACCTGGCGCCCGCCTCGGTACGCAAAGAGGGGCCTTCCTTTGACCTGCCGATTGCCCTGGGTGTGCTGATTGCCGGGGAACAGGTCAGCCCGGAGCAGATCGAAGGCGCGTTGGTCATCGGCGAACTTTCACTGGATGGTTCGGTCCGGCACGTGCGTGGGATGTTGGCAGTCGCGGCGGCAGCCAGGCAAGCCGGTTATAAATCCCTGTACGTGCCGGCAGAAGACGCCCCGGAAGCAGCCCTCATCCCCGATATTACCGTCTACCCGGTCGCATCGTTCTCTGAATTGTATCTGCACCTGATTGGCGAACAGCCCATCGCGCCTGCCGCGTCGGTGCCGTTTACCCCGCCTCCCGCTCAGCTTTCCGAAACCGATTTCAGTGAAATCAAGGGGCAGGAGCATGTCAAACGCGCCCTGGAAGTGGCGGCAGCCGGCAACCACAACGTCTTGATGTCTGGCCCGCCCGGCGCTGGGAAGACCCTGCTCGCGCGGGCGCTCAATTCTATTCTGCCGCGGTTAACCCTGGAAGAAGCGCTGGAAGTCACGCGCATTTACTCCATTTGCGACATGCTGCCAGCGGAGACCCCACTGATGCAGACGCGCCCCTTCCGCTCCCCACACCATACCATCAGCCATGCCGGCCTGGTTGGCGGGGGGAATTTGCCGCACCCGGGTGAAATCTCTCTGGCGCATCGCGGCGTGCTGTTTTTGGACGAACTGCCGGAATTCGGGCAGCGTATCCTGGAAGTGCTGCGTCAGCCGATTGAAGACAAGCGCGTTACCATCAGCCGCGCTAACGGCACGCTCACCTTTCCCGCCAATTTCATGCTCATCGGCGCGATGAACCCCTGCCCCTGCGGCTATTACGGCGACACACTCAAACAATGCACCTGCGCGCCGGGTGCCATCACTACTTACCAGAAGCGCATCTCTGGCCCGCTGTTGGACCGGATTGACATGCTCATCCACGTTCCGCGCGTGGACTATCAGAAGCTCAGCAGCTCCCGCCAGGGAGAAAGCTCCGCTGTGATAAGGGAGCGCGTGGAGCATGCCCGCCAAAGGCAGAGCGAACGCTTCGCGGGCACGGCGCTTTTTTCCAACGCGGATATGAGCCCGGCCGAACTGCGCCGCTTCTGCGTGTTGGACGCTGCCTCTCAGGCGTTGATGCAAACCGCCATGCGCCAGCTGCAGCTGACCGCGCGGGGATACCACCGCGTGCTCAAACTGGCGCGCACGATTGCCGACCTGGCAGACAGCGCGGAGATTACGCAAATCCACCTGGCGGAAGCGCTGCAGTACCGCGCCAAGGAATTCGAGTTCTAACCGGCTTTTTTCTGACTGCCTGAGGTCTGTTTTTTCAGGGATGGTATCCATCCAGAAAGCTATTTATCACGCATCACAAGGAGAGATTATGAGAACTATTCAACTTGGCAAGTCAGGTTTGCAGGTTCCGGTGGTCGGCGTTGGCTGTATGCGTCTGAAGACGCTCTCGGCCGCCGAAGCGGAGACCTTCGTGCAGTCCGCGCTCGCGCTGGGAGCCAACTTCTTTGACCACGCGGATATCTACGGCAGGGGCATCTGCGAGGAAATCTTCGCGCAAGCGGTTCACATGAGCCCATCCGTGCGCGAAAAACTCATCCTGCAGTCCAAGGTCGGCATCCGCAAAGGCATGTATGACTTCTCCAAAGAACACATCCTTTCCGCTGTGGACGGCTGTCTGGCGCGCCTGAAAACCAACTACCTGGACGTCCTGCTGCTGCACCGTCCCGACGCTCTGGTCGAACCGGAGGAAGTGGCAGAGGCTTTCGACGCCCTCGAAGCCGCGGGTAAAGTCCGCTATTTCGGTGTCTCAAACCATAAACCCATGCAAATCGCGCTGCTGCAAAAGTTTGTGCGCCAACCCCTGCATGCCAACCAGCTTCAGCTCAGCATCGCGCATGCCGGCATGATTTCCAATGGCATCCATGTCAACATCAACGAAGACGCGGCGCTGGATCGGGACGGCAGCGTGCTGGACTACTGCCGGCTGCACGATATCACCATCCAACCCTGGTCGCCCTTTCAGCACGGCATGTTTAAGGGTGTCTTCATCAATAATCCGGATTTTCTGGAGTTGAATGACTGCCTTGACCAGCTTGCCGGGCAGTACGGCGTGAGCAGCACCAGCATCGCCCTGGCCTGGCTGCTGAGGCACCCCGCCAAAATGCAGCCAATCGTGGGTACGATGAACCCCAGCAGGCTGAAGGAATGCGTTCAGGCTGCCGAAATCCAACTGAGCCGGGAAGAATGGTACCGCATCTACCGCGCGGCGGGGAACACCGTGCCATAGCTGCTGCTGAAGGAAAAAAAGGTAAAAGAAGTGCATCTTTTCTGATGTTCACTTCTTTTCAAAAAAAGTACGGTTGACTCGGTCCTAAATAGTTAACTTTCACCCTTGAATTCCCGGGTTTCCAACTCGTTTATAATGACGCAATGGCAAGTATTGTATTTGGACGAAATTCCCATTGGAAATTGGGTGAACAAATTGGCAAAGGCGACGCCGGCGAGGTACTGCGGGTTCAAACAGAACTCGGGCGGACGTCCGGTCTGATGAAGCGGCCGGTCCAAAACGTCTCGGGCGGCACAATCGTTCGGCAGGCAGTACAAATTGAAAACGAGGGCAAAGTGCTCGCGGCCTTGAATGGACTTGATGCCCGCCGCAAAAATCTGACGGTACACACCCCTCTGCTTTTAGACCAAAGCCCGGAAGGTACTTCTAAAACCGCCGCGCTGTTTATCGTCAGCGAAGAAGTGCGCGGGGTCGCGATTTCAAACCTGCTCAAGGACCTGATCCAAAAGAACGCCTCTTTTTCGCAAACCCTCGTCCTAAAAGTGATTTCCAGCCTGTTCACACTGCTCGCGGAGGTGCACGCCCGGGGAATTGCCTGGAATGATGTCAAGATGGAACACATTTTCTGGGATGAAAGCGCGAACACACTCTCCTTTATTGACTGGGGAAATGGGCTTTTCTTCCAACTGGATGAACCCATGCACCCTCAGCATCCGGTCAGGCTCGATTACCAACAGTTCATCACCGAGGGTGGTTTACTCCTCAATCAAATCGCGCCTGAACTCATTCCTGAAATTGATTGGCCGTCAGACGCCTCAGCGCTGACACCCGAAGTATTGCTCCAACTGCAGCACCGGGTGGAATATATGGAAACCCACCTCTCCATGCGCGTCAAGGAGTATCAGCTCACCTTCGATAAAAGCTCCCGCCAAATAGACAGCCTGGCAGAACTGCAAGATATCCTGGAGCTGAAGCAATCGCTCAAAAAGCTGGGCGTGGAGGTGCAGACTCAGTCTGCTTTACAGTCCATTCAAAACTTCGCGCTGCGTCTGGCACGCCAAAAAGCATACCCGGATCTCCACGCCTTGATTGAGCTGCTCGCGACCTATCTGCCCGAAGGGAAAAACCCCAATTGGCAGCTGGCGGATTACCTCCTGAGCCTGGAAGACGCGTACAACCGGACCGCTTTTACAGATGTCCTGACCAGAACAATCGCGAACGACTTACCCGGCGCCATCTGGGACCTGGAAGGCGCCCGGGAAAGTTCCCGGGATATTCCGCGCCTGGTTTCAATCCAAATGGCTATGCGCAGCGCACACGGCGTCCCGGATTTTTTGGCTGACCCGCTCTACAACCAGCTTTTGGAGTGGCAGGAGCACTGCCTGCAGCAAGTTCAGCAAATTCCGTCTGGCAAACCGCTTGATGAGCAGGAAAGCGCCGCAGTCCAGGCTCTTATCACGCAGCTTGAGAAACTCACGGCAAACTGGAGCCAGCTCGCCGAAGGCGAAATGCTGGGAGATAAGCTCCTGATCCTGCGTGATTTACTCCAAACGCACGCGGCACACCTGACATATCCGCCAGGCTCTCTGCCGCAGGCGCTGCTTCGGGAGTTAGCCAGCACGCGAGAAATTCTTACATTCTGGGTGGAAGGTGAGCTCCCAAAATGCCGGGAGGCTTTGGTCCAGTTTTTCCTGCTCGAACCAACGCTGCCCTACCTGCGCGGCATCGCCGCGCAGATGGACGCTCTGCAAAACTGGATAAGCCAGCTTTCACGCGGTCCGCGGCCGGGTCAAAGTCTGAACACTTTCGGGCGGGAACTTATGGCACAATTACCCAGGATTGCCCAACATTTAAGTCAGCCCGCCTGGCTAAGCAGCCTCATCCACTGCGCGGAAAACCTGGCCAGCGCCGCGGATGAGGAAACTTTGCGCCTGCAGGCTGCCAACTATCAATGGCCTGTACCCTGGTTAGAATACGGCGACATCAAAATCGAATTCGATGCCTCTCCTGGCTCATCCGCCAAATTATCTTCGGAACAAATGGAAACGCTGTCCGCCTTTCATCAGGCACTGCGTCTGGAGCAAGACCCATCCGAGGCGCTTTCCGCGCTCAAAGCGCGTATCCCTGAGTATTACGGTCTGTACCGCCTGTTGGCTTTGCGGTATGAAAACCTCTTCAGCGCCCTGCCGGTTCAAACGCAGGCTCTGGATGCCAGCCTATTCCCCAAGGCAGACCAAGAGAACGTTCTTCAGACGCTGAACACGATTGACAATCTGGAGCATTGGAAAGAAACTCAGCTTAGAGCCGGAGCAGCCCTCGAAACCGCCCCTCCGGAAACAAACCAGGGCTGGCTCGCCTCGCGATATGCCCGGGAAGCGCAAATCAGTTGGAAAACCCTGATTCAGCCTCCCCTGATACTGATAAAACAGATGCGCTGGGACGCGCTTTCCGCTTTCGCAAGCGAGAACACCCTACCCCCCAAACTGAATTCCAGTGCTCAGGCGCTCGTAAACCTCGCGGACATCTGGGCCGGGCTCCAGGAACACGGCCTCTTTCCCGAAAACGCGCGGGAAGCCGTACGCCTCGCCGAACAAGCCCAGGCGGATTTCTTTGCGTTCTGGCAAGAGCTTGAAAACGCCGCGTCGCGCCCCTTGCGTTGGCTGGTTCAATCGAATCAGGCTGCCTTCAGCGGTATCAACCAATCGCTGCAGCAGCTCCTGCGCCACTTTCAATCCCTGGAACGCGCGCTGCTTGCGCTCGCCAGACCAGGCACAGCCCGCTCGCGCCTCGCCTGGAACAGCGCTGGTGATATGATGTTCGCCCTGGGGCAGATTCACACCCTGCTCGACCCGCCTGCCCGAAAAGCAACCCGAATTCGCCTGTGGCAGGAACAGTACAATCAAATCCTGAAACAAACCGAGTGGAAGAAAGCGGCTGAACTGTTGGAAACGCTTGACACCACGCATCCCCTGGCAAGCTGGTTCCAGGAGCTGACAGCCAAGGATATTGACATTTTTAATGAAAAACCTAAACAAAAATGGTAGAATAGCCCGGATTTACGGAAAATAATGATAGAGAGACAATTAAGCACCCAAAGCGGATTCTTCCTCACAGAACCCCTGGATACCTGGCTGACCGCCGGGAACCATGATTACGCCATCCCCGAAGCCGCCGGCTCCAGCGCCCGGGTCTTTTTGCTTAAAAATGAGAGCGGCATTGGCACCTATAAACGCGACCCGGCCTTCAAGGTGATGCGCCACGACAAAATCACCTACGCCAAACCCCTCTTCCTGGAAGAATACCGCATCCTCGCCGGATTGAACGGCATCCAGGGGCTCACGCCCATGCTGCAGGGCGGTTTCCTCAAACCAGATCCGGGCAGCCTCTGGCCGACGGAACTCGCGCCGCTCTCCAAGGATGCCGAGCAGAAAGCCAGCGCTTTGCAGATCAGCGGCAAGCTGGCAGTCTTCACACCCGATGAAACCGACCAACTGCTGGGCGAAATGGACGAACGCCTGTCTGACGGCTGGCTGCCGTTTCTTATTCTTGAGCGGCGTTGGGAAGACAACCTTTATATGCTGTGTGACGCGGGTTACACCCGCGGTAATTTTGTGACCAACCTGACCATGAAGCAGGTTCTCGACATCTCCATCCAGATTTGCGATATCCTTGCTCAGGCACATGAACGCGGCGCGACCTTTTTGGACCATAAACTGCTGCATTACTACTGGAACGAATACCGTCAGAAGGTCATCATGATTGATTGGAACATCGGTCATTGGCAGCCCGGGAACATGCAGCCCGAAGTGCTGCAGTTCGACCTGGTGCAGTTCAGTTCACGCGCCATGCACCACATCTTTACCGGCCGCCAGGCGCCCGGCTCGGTGGCTGTCGGGCCCAACCGCCCGGAGGATATCGCCAGCGCGCCGCGACATTTTAAGGCGTCCTATTCCTATGACGTTCAAAACCGCCTCAATCAGGAAGAAATGCGCTTTTTGGAAAAAGCTCTGGACGGCAGTTTCTTGAGCGCCGCGGAGATGCGCGAGCATCTGCAATTCCTTGCAAGCAAACGACTATAATCACCATACCTACCTACGCCTGAAAGGAGCCTCCAATGATTCTCGACCTCATTGAACAGGCCAAAGCTATACTTAAGAAAAGCAGCCCCGCGGATGACGAACTGCTGCAAGTGGAAAACGGGCTGTCTACTTACCTGGAAGCGCTCGCGACCCACCGCATATCCGACCAGGTGGACCTTGAAGACCTGGACGAAGCCAACCGCCTCCTGCGGGAAATTCGGCGGGAACGCGGACGCAGGGCAGCCAGCCCCAGCCAAACCGTCCAACAGGAGAAGCCACCCGCCGCGCCGACCATCCCAACAACTGCCCGGCCTCTGCCGCCAACGCCTGCGGTTAATCGGCTGGATTTACAAAACGACGGCGGTATAGACCCGCTGCGCAAGTTCTTCCAATCCAGCCACGACCCGGAAGCTGAGAGGTTGATGGATGAGGCCGAAGAACTCTTTTACAAGGGTAACTACCAGGCTGCCATTCCGCTCTACGAAAAAGTTATTCAGATGGAACCTGGTTGGTCGCGCGCTGAAGAGCACCACTCCGAAGCGGAAGAATTCCTGCGCTCAGGCAATATCCCATCTGTGGCGCTGCCCCCCGAAGCCGGTAAAGCCTATGGTAAGGCACAGAGCGCGGCGCGCGTTTTCCGCTATCAGGTGGCGCTGAATTATCTGGAAGAGGCTTTTGACCATCTGCAAGACGCGGGCATCAAACGCTGGCGTGAGGGTGAGGAACTGCGGCACGACCTGGAAAACCAGATGCAGGCGTACGATGTGTATAAAGAAGGCCTGAATCTGCTTAGGCAGGGAGAACTGGCACAGGCCCTGGGCAAAATCCAGACTGCCGCCAGCGCGGTTGCCATCCCGGAATACCTGGATAAAGCCTCAGAAGTCCGCGCGGATATTTCGCTGCTCGAAGAGGTAAGCGACATCGTCAGCCTGAGCGGTAAAATCCCGCCCGGCAAGCTCGCGGATGCCAAAAGCAAATTGGAGCGGCTGCGCATGAAATACGGCAGCATCTCCCAAATCAGCCGCCTGCAAAACCGCCTGGATTTGCTCATTCCCGCCACCATCCAATCGCTGCTGGATAACACCCAACGTCTAAGCAAAGACGCCGCCGAAGCGCCTACCCTGGGCAGCGCGCTCCAGAAAATCGCCGGGGCGCGTGAAAACCTGGACCTCTTGCGTCAGCTTGATGCCTATGATTCGCAAAGTTTGCTCTTGGAAAATGAAATCAGCAGTCTGGAATCGGATATTGAAGCCAACCAGGACGCTATCAACCGCGCCGTGGACGCCCAAAAGACTGGCAGTCGCTTCTTTGCGCTGAACGCCTTTCTCATCAGCCGGGGAGTACGCAAGCGCTTCCCCAACGACCCGCAGGTCATCGCGCTCAAGCGCAGCCTTTCGCTCAGCTACCTTGTCGCCGCGGCTGGAGCGGTCCTGGCTGTTATCGTGTTGGGGCTGCTGATCAGTACAGCTTCGCGCGGCATCAGCGGCGCTATTCAGGCGCGCAACCTGGCGCGCACCCCAACTGCCACCTACACGCCTACCATCACGCTGACCCCGACGATTACCCTGACACCGACCAAAACGCTCACGCCTACCCCGGATTATTCGCCGACTCCCACCAAAACCGCGACGCCTACCCCCGTGATGTATGTGGAAACAATCCGGCAGGTATACGCCCGCAATGACTGTTACGAAGGTTATATTGCCACCGGGCGCATTCCGCAGGGCACCCAGCTCACGCTCCTGCCTATGCCCGAACGCCGCTTTGATAACTTCAACCGGGAGTGTCTGCTGGTGGAATTTCGCGGCAACGGCTTTTCCATCATCGGTTACGTTTTGCTGGTGGATGTTATCGCGAAGTAGACAGGAAAACCTTGTAAAATCGAGCCCGGTGTTTCCCCATTGAAACCCGGGTTCGCGTTTTTCTGAGTATATAATTGAGACGAAAACAGGTTCTTATGGAAAATCTGGACAAGTCATATCAGGAATCCCTGGATTTTATTTACAGCTTTATTGATTTCAGCATGAAGCGCCACTTGGACGACAGCCACCGCTTTTTTAAGCTGGACCGGATGCGCAGGATGATGGATCTGCTGGGTAACCCGCAGGATAACTTCCTGAGCATCCATGTGGCTGGCACCAAGGGTAAAGGCTCCACCGCCTCTTTGTGCGCGTCGGGTTTACGCGCCGCGGGGTATAAAACCGGGTTGTATACCTCCCCCCATCTGCAGGAATTTACCGAGCGCATCCAAATTGACGGCGAGCAGATTTCACGCCAGGCTCTCGTAGACCTGGTCGCCCGTATTCGTCCGTTCACGCAGCAGGTGCCGGATATCACCACCTTCGAATTGATGACCGCGCTGGCATTTCTCTACTTTCAGGAGAGCCAGGTGAACATCGCTGTTGTGGAAGTTGGGCTTGGCGGCCGGTTGGACGCGACCAATATCCTGAGCCCGCTGGTCTCCGTTATTACCCCAATTTCTTACGACCACACCGCCATTCTGGGCAGCACGCTGACGGAAATCGCCTTCGAAAAAGGCGGCATCATCAAACCCGGGGTGCCGGTGGTCATATCCCCTCAGAATCCTGAAGCTGAGCAAGAGCTGCTGCGCCTCGCCGCCGAAAGAGGCTCGCCGGTTATCCAGGTGGAACAAGCATATCATTTGAGCATCACCAGCCATACGCTGCGCGCACAAGAAGTCGCCATCTCCGCTAACCCGGGTAATCCAACCGGCGTTCTCTCGCTGGCAAACCCCGAAATTCAGATCAGTCTGCCCTTATTAGGCGCGCACCAGGCTCAGAATGCCCTCACCGCGCTTGGCGCGCTGGATCAGGTGCGCGCCCGGGGCTTGGCGCTTTCCTCCGAGGCTGTCCGAAAAGGGTTCGAGCAGGTGGAATGGCCCGCGCGCTTCGAAATCCTGCGGGAAAGCCCGCCCTTGGTGGTTGATTCCGCCCACAATGGCGACTCAATGACCCGTCTCAGGCAAAGCCTGGATGATTACTTTCCCGGTCAGAGCTTTTTGTTGATTTTTGGCGCCTCCGCGGATAAGGAGTTGGACGCAATGCTGAACGCGATTCTCCCGCGCGTGGAAGGCGTGATTACCACTCAGTCCACCCATCCGCGCGCCGCGGATCCCGCGAAGTTGATAGAGCATATCCGCTCCTTTGGGCTGCCGGTGGAGGCACACAGCCCGGCTGAGGCGGCACTGGCGCGGGCATTAAACCTGGCGGGCGAGCGTGCCGGGATTGTCGTCGCGGGCAGTGTTTTTATAGCCGCTGCCGTGCGGGATATCTGGTTATCAGGTAAGATGAAAAGTGCGTCGCGCGGGGTATAATTGCCAACCCTGAAGCATATAGTAGAGGAGTTCTGTTTTCGTGTATCGAGACCCTTTCTTTTTCAATCCATCGGGTCAGGATGACCCGTTTCAACTTTCCCGTTTTTCCAGCCTGAACAGCTTGCGCAACGTGAAAGACCGAAAACCGGATAAGCAGGGCCGCCTTGTCGGGCCTGCCATTGATCTTGAGGACATGCTGCTGCTTCCTCACGCGATGACAGCTCTGACCTTGATTGATGACCCTGAAACCCTCGCGCCACTGCAAGAGGCGTATCAAAATGACCAGACCATCTTCGCGTGTTATTCTGTCGCGGATTCGGATTTAAACGCCCCGCCCCTCAGCTACCTTGAAGTTGGCCTGGAACTGGCGGTTGGCAGCTTGATAAATCTGGATGAAGGGCGGCAAAGCGTTTTATTGCAAGCCCGGCGCAGGGTGAATGTCGAAGAAATCTGGCAGGACGGCCGCCAATTGATGATGCGCTGCAGCCTGATTAAGCCAAGGCACCGCAAGTCTGCCGCTCTCACCGCGCTTTGCCGCGCCGTCGTGGATGAATTCAAGCATTACGCCAGCTTGGTCGAGTTTCTGAACGATGATGTCGTGAAATATATCAGTGAAGTCGAAGACCCCGGCGACCTGGCGGATATGATTCTTTCCACCTTAGACCTCACGGAAGAGGACCGCGCGGCTTTTCTACTCCAAACTAACGCTCCCGTCCGTCTGGAAGCCTGCCTGCGCAGTCTCATGAAAGAAAACCGTCTGCTGGAATTAGAAGCAGAAATTCAATCCCGGGTGCAATCCGAGCTGGACAGCAACCAACGCGAAAATTATTTGCGCGAGCAAATCTCCACGCTCCAGAAGGAGCTCAATGATGGGAAAGCAGTTGATTCAGACTATCAGGAATTGAGCGACGCTCTGAGCAGCATCCAACTTCCGCCGGAAGCGCGGGAGGAGGCTGATAAGGAATTGGGGCGTTTGGCTGCCACCCCTCCTTTTTCTCCCGAAAATGGAATGATACAGACCTATTTGCACTGGTTGGTAGACCTCCCCTGGGATAAAGAAACCGAGGACAACCTGGACATCAACCACGCCAGGACAATTCTTGAAATGAACCATTTCGGCCTCAAAAAAGCCAAAGACCGGATTCTGGAATACCTGGCTGTACGCAGTCTGAAGCCGACCCGCAATCGGCAGCCCATCCTTTGCTTTATTGGCCCGCCTGGCACTGGTAAAACTTCCCTGGGGAAGTCCATCGCCGACGCTCTGGAGCGCAGTTTTGTTAGAGTGTCGCTGGGTGGAGTGCATGACGAAGCCGAAATCCGAGGACACCGCCGGACTTACATTGGCGCCCTGCCCGGACGCATTCTGCAGACAATGCGCAAGGCAAAAACCATCAACCCGGTCTTCATGCTGGATGAAATTGACAAGTTGAGCTCTGATTTTCAGGGAGACCCGGCTGCCGCCCTCCTGGAGGTGCTGGACCCGGAACAGAACTACGCTTTTTCCGACCATTACCTGGAGGTCTCCTACGACTTATCCAAGGTGCTGTTCATCACAACCGCCAACACCGCTGCCAGCATACCCGCTGCCCTGTTGGACCGCATGGAGTTGATTGAATTCTCCGGGTATATCCTGGAGGAAAAAACCGCCATCGCCAATCAATTCCTCATCCAAAAGCAGCTGCAGGAAAATGGGTTAGAAGACGAGCCCATCGTTTTCACGCCCGAAGCGCTCAAAGCAATTGTGGAAGGTTATACCTACGAAGCCGGCGTTCGCAACCTGGAACGCGAAATTGGTTCGGTTTTACGCAAAATAGCCCGGCTCAAATCCGAAGGACAAACTTTTCCGCGCGAAATTACAGTCGACCATATTGTTGAGTTCCTGGGGCCGGCGGAGTTCTTTCCAGCAGAGGCGGAGCAAAACGACGAAATCGGTCTGGCAACCGCGATTGCCTGGACGGAAAACGGCGGCGAGATTATGCCCATTGAGGTGCTGGTAATTGACGGGAAAGGCAATCTGCAGATGACCGGGCAAATCGGTGAGATTATGCAGGAATCCGCGCAGGCAGCCCTCTCCTATCTGAAATCCAAACAGGAGCTTTTCCAAATCCCGGATGATTTCTTTGAGGAAATGGACATTCACATTCACGTTCCCGAAGGTTCCATCCCCAAGGATGGACCCAGCGCCGGCATTACTCTGGCAACAGCGCTCACGTCTGCGGTGCTTGGTGTGCCAGTCCGACACGACGTCGCCATGACCGGAGAGGTTACCCTGCGCGGCAGGGTTCTGCCCGTTGGCGGTATCCGGGAAAAAGTCCTGGCTGCCAAGCGCTCTGGTATCAACACGGTGCTTCTGCCGCGTAAGAACGAAAAGGATTTGCGCGATGTGCCTCCTCAGGTATTGAACAATGTTCACATAATCCTGGTAGAACACATGGACGAAGTATTAGCCGCGGCCTTGGTGGATAAGCCCATCAATCGCAAACCCCGTGCCGCGGCTTCCCGCGCGAAGAAGAAAAAAGGCGCGTCAGACCAGCCAGACGCACCCGAAACATAAAGGAAAAACAAATTAGTCATCGTCTTCAGGCGGAGTGATTTGTTGCTCTGCCTGAAGTGTTTTAATCCCATTGCGCACTTGTGCCAAAATCCGGTTCATCTCGGCTTCCAACTTTGTCAGCGTTTCCACCACGTAACGGTCAGCGTCCAATTGGGTCTGCTTTGCCTCCCGGCGGGCTTGCTCGGTAATTTGGGCGGCTTTGGCTTGGGCTGCCATAAATACCTCGCTTTTTTCAATCATTTTTTCGCTCTTATCGCGCGCCAGCGCCAGGGTGCGGTTGGCTTCTTCCTGCGCCTGTGCCAGGATGCGGTCTTTTTGAGCGTTAATCTGCTGGGATTTCTTGATGTCGTCGGGGATGGAAATGCGCATCTGATCGATGATGTCCATGAAAGCATTTTCATCCACAACCACGCTCCGGCTGAGCGGAATAGGTCTGCTGTTGTTAAACAGCTCTTCCAGGCGGTCTACCAGATGAAGGATATCCATGTCAGTCTCCGTGTTAACTCATGAACGCTTGTCAATTCAGTTTATCATTAAATGATAGCATACGCGCAAGCGGATAATATCTTCGGGGCTGCCTTTCCGGGGCTTCGCGTTATTGCCAGTCGTCAAACCGCCCGCTTGCTCAAATTAGCTAATCCTTCAGCGATGTGCCTGGAACGAGCGTTTGGTTATTCCCCAGAACCGCGAACTTTTCTTTTAATGCCGCCCACACATAATCCGGTACCATGCTGGAAACGTCACCATCTAAAGAAGCGATTTCCTTGACGGTGCTGGAAGAAAGAAAAGTATTTTGTTCCGTGGTAATCAGCGCGATGACGTCAATCTCCGGTTCAAGGCGTTTGTTTGCCAGCGCCATCCTGAATTCATACTCAAAATCCGAGAAAACGCGCAGCCCCCGCACGATTGCCTGGGCGCCAATCTGACGGGCGAAGGTGACTGTCAGCTCCTGGTAACCGGTCACGCTCACATTCGGCAAGCCTTCAAACGCCCGCCGTACGAGCGCGATCCGCTCCTCGGGGGTGAACAACAATGATTTTATCGGTCGGTCATAGACAGCCACGACCACTTCATCGAACAAGCGCGCGGCCCGCCTGGCAATATCCATGTGCCCATAATGAATGGGGTCAAAGGTTCCTGGGAAGACTACTTTGGTCATCAGCTCACGTCTCCATTGCCGTCCGCGGACGGCCAGAAATTTTCAACAGCGCGTTTGAGCGCCTGGTTTTCTTCAGTTTCCAAATCCGGGTCTTCCTCCAACACTTGCTCGGCGATAGCCCGTGCTTTTTGAATCAGGCGCACGTCCGCCAGGTTGGCCATCTTCAAATCCACGAAGCCAGCCTGTCTGGTTCCCAAAAAGTCGCCCGGTCCGCGCTGTTGGAGGTCTTTTTCCGCCAGCACAAAGCCGTCATTCGTCTGGCTCATCACAATCAGGCGCTCGTTTTCTGCCGCGCTGTCGCTGTCGGGAATAAGAATACAGAAGGACTGCGCGTCTCCCCTGCCAACCCGGCCGCGGAACTGATGCAGCTGCGCCAGCCCAAAACGATTCGCGCCCTCAATGACCATCATCGTGGCGTTGGGCACGTCCACGCCCACCTCCACAACGGACGTTGAGACCAGAATATCGTACTCCTTATTGCGGAAGGCGAGCATCACCGCGTCCTTATCCGCGGGTTTCATTCTTCCGTGGACCAACCCAACCCTGAGATGCGGGAAGGCTTCAGCTTGCAGGCGCTGCTGTTCTTCAACCGCCGCCCGGATTTCTTCGTTCTCGCCCTGTTCCACCAGCGGGTAGATAATGAAGGCCTGATGCCCGGCTTGCACCTGTTCCTCAATCAGTTCATACACGGTGTGCCTTTCAAAGGGATACACAATCCGGGTCTGGATTGGCAGCCTGCCAGCGGGCATTTCATCCATCACGCTGACGTCTAAATCACCAAAAACTGTCAACTGGAGTGAGCGCGGAATCGGCGTGGCGGTCATCACCAGCAAATGGGGGTTGTCGCCTTTCGAG
>JAKQFH010000058.1 GCA_029556265.1 Chloroflexota bacterium
AGCGGTTGAGGGTTTTATCGTGCGCTTTGTAGACGATGCCAAAGCCGCCGCGGCCTAACTCTTCCAGGATTTCGAACTTCCCTAGTTCCATATTCCCTGCCTATTGTTAATTGGAATTGCGTTTGAATAATTCTACTGTAAGAAATCAAAAACGTATCGGCCTTTTGTATCAGATTTTTCATTGGTGAATACTGCCACCGCCTCAATGTGGTAGGTCTGCGGGAACATGTCAAAGGCATGCACGTCCTGCAGCATATACCCCGCGGCAATCAGGTGCTTCAGGTCGCGGGCGAGCGTGCATGGGTCGCAGCTGACATAAATTATCTGCTTTGGGTTCAGTTCCTGCAGCGCTTTGCGGGCAGGTGCCAGCAGCCCCGCGCGGGGTGGGTCGAGCAGCACCAGGTCAATACCTTTCAGCTCAGATGCCAGAGCGGGCAACACATGTTCGACCGCGCCTTCATACAGGCTGATATGGTCGTAGGCGTCCAGGTTATTCGCGAAGTCATAACACGCCGAAGGCGCGCTTTCCACCGCAATCAACTCGCGGCATTTCTCCGCGAGGAAGACGCTGAAAAAGCCCGCCCCGCTAAAGAGTTCCAACACGCGCAGGTCATCCCGCGCGGGGAGCAGGCTGAGCACATGAGAGAGCATCTGCTCCGCGACCGCGAGATTCACCTGGAAGAAGCTCTCCGGGGAGATGATGAGCTGTTTCCCCAACACCTCATACACCAGCTGGTCGTGCCCGGCAAGGGTGAGCACACGCCCATCCGGGCGGCGGTAGCAGACTGAAGCCGGCAGGTCCAGGCTCATTTCCGGGGGAAGCTCATCCGCGCCTTCCAGCAGGATGAACTGCTCGCCCAGGCTGTCCTGGCGCAGCGCCGCGCGGGTCAGACCGGCATCCGGGCTCAGGTCCAGCTGCAGCCGGAGCGCTTCCAATTCCAATTGCGGCAGGAAGCATTCTGAAATCGGCAGAACCTGCTTGCCAGTGTGGTCCATATACCCGGGCTGCCCCTGCGCGTCCAGGTGGAATTGGACTTGGTTGCGGTAGTTCCATGTTTCGCGGCTGGGGCTGATGCCGCTGAGAGGCGGGCTGGAGATACCTCCCAGGCGCTGCAGCTGGTCTGTCAGAACCTGAAGTTTGAGCTCGAGCTGGTCGGCATAGGCAAGGTGTTGGTAGTGGCAGCCGCCGCAGATGCCAAAGTGCGCGCAGCGCGGGGCGGCGCGCCGGGCTGACGGGGAGCGTATCTCAAGCGCCTGCCCGCGCGTGAAATTCCGGTTATCCTCCACGATTTCCACCAGGACTTCCTCACCCGGCAAAGTGAATGGGACGAAGACCGCGCGACCGTCTGCCAGCCTGCCCAATCCATCGCCGCCATAAACACTTTTTTCGATGCGAACCGTCTCATGCATAGTCTTATTGTACCCGCGCACGTGCCGGCAGCAGGGTTTTGCCCTGTTTTAATGGCGAAATTTGTTAAATAAACTTGTGGAGAAGGCTAATGCCCGTGAAAGCAGCCGCGCTCCAGGTCCCAAGTGGGGCTGAAGGAGCAAGCTTGAAAGACCAGGGTTCATGAATTTGAAACTCCCGAAATATCCTAAAAAACAGGCTGTACGGTTATAATTGGCTGAAGGACGCTGTCGCTAATTACATTGCTCAATGAAACCAAAAGGAGAAGTTCTTAAGATGAAATACGGAAGGGTTTACAATTTCTCAGCCGGCCCAAGCATGCTCCCCGAGGCTGTCCTGGAGGAAGTTCAGGCTGAAATCCTGAATTACCAGGGCTCCGGGATGAGCGTGATGGAAATGAGCCACCGCAGTAAGGTTTTTGAAGAAATTTTGCACGAAGCTGAAAAAGACCTGCGTGAATTAATGCAAATCCCTGACAATTACAAAATACTGTTCATTCAGGGCGGGGGAACGCTCCAATTCGCCATGGTGCCCATGAATCTTATGAAGACTGGCGTCGCGGATTACGTCTACACCGGAGCCTGGTCCAAAAAAGCCATCTCGGAAGCCAAAAAGTTTGGCAAAGTGAATGTGATTGCCAGCAGTGAGGACAAGAATTTCAGCTACATCCCGGATATGAGCCAGGTCAGTGTCTCCCCGGATGCGGACTATGTGTATATTTGCGAGAACGAAACAATCAACGGCACCACCTGGCAAACCCTGCCAGACACAAACGGGAAGCCGTTGGTTTCAGATCAGAGCTCCATGTTCCTTTCCAAACCCTGCGACGTGAGTAAATATGGGCTCATTTGGGCGGGCGTCCAGAAGAACGTGGGCCCTTCCGGAATGGCAATAGTCATTATCCGGGAAGACCTCATCCGCCGGGAAGACATGGACCCAAAAGTGCCAACCTACCTGCGGTACGACACGCATGCCGATAACGACAGCCTTTACAACACGCCTAATTGCTGGGCGATTTATGTCTGCGGCAAAGTCTTTAAATACCTCAAGAAACTGGGCGGTCTTGAGGCAATCGCGAAGCTGAACGAGGAAAAAGCCGCCCCGCTATACGCTTTCCTTGATAAGAGTGAAATGTTCCACGGCACGGTCGAAAAGAAAGACCGTTCGCTGATGAATGTGCCTTTTTCAACCGGCGATAAGGAATTGGATGCCGCGGTGGTCAAGGCATCCCTGGCAATTGGCTTCGACAATCTGAAGGGGCATAAAAGCGTTGGGGGGCTGCGCGCGTCAATTTATAACGCGATGCCAAAAGAGGGCGTGGACGCTCTGGTGGAGTTTCTGAGGAAGTTTGAAGAGGAACACGTCGGATAAGCATTTTTCAATGGGCTTAATGAGTTCATCTTGCCGCAAGAAGGCAGGACGACCGTGAACTCAGCGGGCCTTTAGTTTCAGGTTAACAGGGCGCTCCGGGGGTTGGTTTTCCGGGGCGCCCTTTTTTTGTGCCGTCGGCGCTGCTGAACTTTCGTTGGTTCCGCGGTGTAACTTCTTTCCACGCGTCTTTGCGGCGTCTGGTCCGGTTTTCTGGGCGGACAGGAGAGCGCTTAGGCGGGTATACAAAAAAAGCTTGCACGAATTTTTGCCTGCGTGTATAATGCAGTTTGCTCGGGCGGTTAGCTCAGTTGGTTAGAGCGTTGCGTTGACATCGCAAAGGTCGTAGGTTCGAGTCCTATACCACCCACACAGACACCTTGCCAGTCAGGCGCAAGGTGTCTTTTAAATACTTTTTTATCTTCGATTCTCATCGTTAACCGAGTTTCGTTCAATTTAATAATCTATTGTTAATAATTAATGCGCATTTTTTCAAAAATTCGCGTTGACAAATTCCAATTTAGGGTAAAATTGATTATTGTTCCCTGTTATACGAAATGGAGGTCGCCCGCTGACTGATGACAAATCCTAATCTTGACCCATACATATGTTACCCGATTATCTTTTTGAGGAGAAAGAAAAAATGAAACGCAAGACAGTCTTTACAGTATTTGGGCTCTTGATTGTCCTGAGCATGCTGCTTTCAGCCTGCGCCAAGGCAGAAGGGCCAGCGGTTCCGGCCACCGAAGCTCCGGCCACCGAAGCTCCCGCCGTTGAAGCCCCCGCGGTTTCCGCCAAGGATACGTTTATCTTTGGGCGCGGTGCCGATTCCGTCCAATTGGATCCCGCCCTCGTAACTGACGGCGAATCCTTCCGCGTGACCGGACAGGTTTTAGACTCCCTGTACAGATTTGACCAGGGTACCACCAATCCTGTTCCCGGACTGGCGGAATGCACCGCTAACGCTGACGCAACCGTTTGGAGCTGCAAGCTGCGTGAAGGCGTCAAGTTCCATGATGGGACCGATTTTAACGCCGACGCGGTGATTTTCAACTTTGAACGCTGGCGCTTTACCTCCAACCCCTATCACTACCCCAGCCAGGTCTTCGAGTATTACGAAGCCATGTGGGGCGGTTTTGATGATGCCAGCATCATTACCGAGGTAAAGAAAATTGATGACCACAACATTGAATTTATCCTGAGCACCCCAATGGCGCCTTTCCTGGCGAACCTTGCCATGGACATGTTCGCGATCTCCAGCCCGGCCGCGATTGAAAAAGCCGGCGAAGCTTACGGCACGCCCACCGGCGGCTGCGTGGGTACTGGCCCGTACAAGTTTGTCTCCTGGGAAGAAGGCACCGAAATCAAACTGGTTGCCAACGAAGACTACTGGGGAGAGAAACCAAAAGTGAAGAACGTGATCGTCCGCGTCATTCCGGATGACTCTGCCCGCTTCCTGGCCCTGAAGGCTGGCGACATTGACGCGTTGGAACAGGCTGTTGTGGAAGACCTTGCCACCGCTGAAAAAGACCCCACCCTGCAGATTCTGACCCGCCCCGGTCTGAACACCAGCTACCTGGCTTTCAACTTCAAAATCAAGGAATTCCAGGACATCAAAGTCCGCGAAGCTGTGGCCCATGCCATTGATATTAAAGGATTGATTTCCAATTTCTTTGGCAAGTACGGCACTGTCGCCAAGACTTTACTCCCTCCAGGCATGCTTGGCTTCAACGATAAGATTGACTACTGGAAGTACGATCCTGAACTTTCCAAGAGCTTGCTCGCGGATGCCGGCTTCCCGAACGGTCTTAGCGAAGTGACCGTCGCGGAAGACGTCAAAGACGCTGACGGCAACGTGGTCTACACCGCCGGACAGGTCATCCCGCTGCGCCTCTACTACATGCCCGTGACCCGCTTCTACTTCCCGGCCGCAAAGGAAGTTGGCGAAGGCATTGCCGCCAACCTGACCGCTGCCGGTTTCAATGTGGAACTCTACCTGGAAGGCGACTGGCCGACCTACCTCGGCGCCCGCCGCAATGGTCTGTTGATGGGTTTGTACCTGCTCGGCTGGGGCGGCGATAACGGCGACCCCGACAACTTCACCGGGTACTTCTTCAACAGCGCCGCCGAACCAATCAAACGCGAAGGCTGGTATCAGAACGCGAAGCTGGCTGCCCTGGTTCAGGAAGCGGTTACTCTGCCGGATCCGGCTGCGCGCGCCAAGCTGTATGCTGAAGCCGATCAGTTGATGCATGATGACGTGATGCGCATCTGGCTTGGGCACAACAACACGCCGTTGATTCTTTCCGCCAAGGTGCTGGGTTATGTCCCGCAGCCCGTCGGCGCTGAGAACTTCGAATACGTGTCGTTCAGCAACTAATCCATCTGGCGCGCTGATTTAGCCCGCCAATAAGGCTGTAACGGGGGGCGGTTTTCTGAACCGCCCCCGTTCAATATAAATATGCGAGGTGAGCTTGGGAAAGTACATCCTGCGAAGGTTAATCTCAGTCATTCCGACCCTGATTGGGGTCACCCTGGTAATTTTCCTCTTTCAGCGGCTTATCCCCGGAGACCCGGCTGTGGCTATGCTGGGCGAGCACGCGAGCGAAGATAATGTTGCCCGCATCCGCCAGCAGCTCGGATTGGACCGACCCGCGTTCCTGGATAGGGACGCTCTGGTGGAAGGCAACCTGCCCGGTTTCTTTGACAGTCAATATGTGCGCTATTTCAATCGTTTGCTGCACTTTGACCTGGGGGATTCCATCCACCGCCGCATTCCGGTTGCCGCCACGCTGAAGGAACGCTTCCCCGCGACGCTGGAACTTGCCTTGCTTTCCATGTTTTTCGCGCTCCTGATTGGTATTCCGGTCGGGATTGCATCGGCTTCCCGCCGCAATTCCTGGTTGGATGGGACTACGATGATTGGCTCCCTGTTGGGGGTCTCTATCCCGATATTCTGGCTGGGAATCATGGAAATTATGCTGTTTTCTGTGTTTCTGAGGTGGCTGCCATCTGGCAGCCGGCTCAGCCCCGGCGTGAGCATTACGCCTATTACCAACCTGCTGCTGCTCGACAGCCTCCTGACAGGCAATTTTGCCGGCTTCTGGGACGCCTTCAAGCATATCATTATGCCTGCGGTCGCTTTGGCAACCATTCCAACCGCTATTATCACGCGCATGACCCGCTCCAGCATGCTGGATGTGCTGCAGGAAGACTATATCCGCACAGCTGCGGCGAAAGGTCTGCCGGAACGCGTAGTGCTCTATCGGCACGCGCTGAAGAATGCCTTTCTGCCGGTCATTACGATTATTGGAATTCAAGTTGGCACATTGCTGGCTGGCGCCGTGCTGACCGAAACAATTTTTTCCTGGCCCGGGATTGGCAAATGGGTCTATGACTCAATACTGGGTCGGGATTACCCGATTGTGCAGGGCGTAACGCTTCTGATAGCTGTTATTTTTCTGTTTGTCAATTTATTGGTCGACATTTCTTACGCGCTTCTCGACCCGCGTATTAGTTACGATTAGGATAGAAGATGAGCACGCAAATGCCTGAAGTTGAAGTCCTGACCGATTTTGCCGTGCGGGAGCACCGCTCCCTTTGGCTGGATGCCTGGCGCCGCTTAAAAGCCAGCCGGACCGCCATGCTTGGGCTGGTGGTTGTGGCAGTATTCCTACTGTCTGCCGTTGGCGCACATTTTTTCTGGAATTACAATGCGAAAACTGACCTCGATTACAGCTCCAAACTCCTGCCGCCCAATCTGGTCAGCACTGCGGAAAAACCCGGAGTGCACATTTTTGGCACCGATAAACTTGGACGCGACATTTTCACACGCGTGGTGCACGGCGGCTGGAATTCGCTGCGTGTTGGGCTGGTTGCGGTCAGTATCTCGCTGATTATCGGCTGCCTGCTGGGCTTATTTGCCGGGTTCTTTGAGAGCTTTGATATGAATTTGAAAGAAAAGCTGGTCCTGATGTGCGGGCTGGGCCTGGTTTTGGGGCTTTTCCCCGCCTGGATTGCCCGGCAATGGTACCAAACCCTTCTATTTGGCGGTCTCGGAGCAGCCTCCGTAATTTTGGAGAAAAAATTTGCACATGTGAAGCTGCGCCCGGTTATGTTTGCTGCCGCAGGCGCGCTGCTGGGCGGTCTCAGCGGGCTGCTGTTCGCGCCGCTGGTTGGCCTGGTTTGCGCGGTTGTCGGTCTGCTTATCGGTCTGCTGCTCAACAAGCCCGTGAACGGGAAAGCTTTCTCGAGCATTACTATGCGCGTGATGGACATTCTGCTTTCCTTCCCCAGCTACCTGCTGGCTATTGCCATTGTGGCTTTTCTTGGCCCGGGGCTGGAAAAAGGCATGATTGCTATTGGTGTGGTCGGCATCCCGGTTTACGCCCGTTTGGCGCGCTCGGCTGTCCTCTCTGTCAGTCAGAAAGAATACGTGCTGGCTTCGCAATCGGTGGGCGAAGGGCACGGACGCATCCTGTTCAAGCACGTCCTGCCGAACATCCTTTCGCCGATTATCGTCCAGGCGACCATGGGCTTGGCTTCTGCTATCCTTTCGGCCGCGGCGCTTGGTTTTCTTGGCCTTGGCGCTATCCCCCCGGAGCCGGAATGGGGCGCGATGCTGGGTGACAGCTACAAGTTCCTCTCCAGCGGCGCCTGGTGGGCGGTGCTCTTCCCTGGTCTGGCGATTGTGTTCAGCGTGCTTGGGTTCAATTTATTAGGCGATGGTCTGCGCGACGCGTTGGACCCGAAAATGCGTATCAATTGATGCGGGAGTGGATGCTATGGAACCATTAATGCGAATTAGCGAACTGCACACACGCTTTCACACCCAGGACGGCACTGTAAACGCGGTCAACGGAATATCGTACGCAATGCAGCCCGGCGAGGTTCTGGGCGTAGTGGGAGAAAGCGGCTGCGGCAAGAGCGTGCACGCGCTCTCCATTCTCAGGCTTATTCAGATTCCGCCCGGAGAAATTGACGCCCGGGAAATCTGGTTTGGCGGTAGGGATTTGCTTAAGCTCAACGACGGCGATATCCGCAAGGTGCGCGGGCGTGAGATTGCCATGGTTTTTCAGGACCCGATGTCCTCGCTGAACCCGGTTTACACCGTGGGCTTTCAGATTTCAGAAGCCCTCATGCTGCACAAGAACATGAACAAGCAGCAAGCCCGCGAACGGGCTCTGGAGCTTCTCAATCTGGTGGGCATCCCGGAGGCGCGCAAACGCCTGGACAACTACCCGCACCAATTTTCGGGCGGCATGCGCCAGCGCGCCATGATTGCGATGGCGCTCTCCTGCGAGCCCAAACTGCTCATCGCGGACGAACCCACCACGGCGCTGGACGTTACCATTCAGGCGCAAATTATCGAGTTGGTTGTCCGCCTGCAGCAAGAACTGGGTATGGCCGTTATGTGGATCACGCACCACCTGGGGATTGTGGCGGAAATGGCG
>JAKQFH010000069.1 GCA_029556265.1 Chloroflexota bacterium
AGATAAGAAGAGGCATTCCTTTGGCCCCAGCCAGACTCCAGCTGACACCACGGGTCTTCATCCGCTGGGCTATCAGCTTGCCGACATTCGATTCAACAGCTCCCATGGAAGGACCCTGAATGATGAACTGAGCATTGTTCCTTAGATAATTCAGGCACTCTATTCGCTTTTTCACCTGGGCTGTTGTTACTCCAACGGCAGCATCAAGCAGGTTTTTTTCAATGGCATTAAAACCTTCATCATAGAGTTGTTTGATCAATGCTTTGCAGTCTATGCTGTCACCAAAGGCAGATGTAATCGCTTTTTTGACATGATAAGGGTCAAGAATACGGGTTGCATTTTTGATCCCTAACAGATCGAAAGTAGAACCAACCCATTTTGCGCCATCGCCACCCACGTACAAGTGCCTTGTGTCTTCAAGTTTGTACCTGGCATACAGGTGTTCCCTTATCATGACCTGCCATGCCTGGCTTTGCACACCAGTGGCGGCCAAACAAGTCTTGTTGAGCAATCTCCTTCTGTTTTTCGAGATGTATTGCTTGCCTGTATAGGCTATCGCTACCCGGATTTCGACTTTTTTCTTTTTACCTGCTTTTTGTAAGGGTACCCAGATGCCATCTGCTTCTCCGAACAACTGCGGAGCATCTGTCTTGCCGGGCTCATTTGCTTCGAAGCGCATTTGACCTTCTTCCAGCCATTTCCCAAGCTGCCATACCTGTCTGCCAATGGTTGAGGCACTCGTCGCTCTTTTGGTCATATAACTGATGATCTCTGCTGTCTTGCGGTAACTGAGGTCTGATGCGATTGCTCCAACCTGTTTTGTAGCTTGGAGGCTTTGCCGCTGATATTTCTGAAAACCCAAAAGTTCATCTAATGGCTTTCTCTCTGTTCCATCTGGCATTCGGATCGTGCGTCTGCGGTATTCGATGCTGAAATCCTGAAATTGATATCTCCGCTTTTCTGTTCGAACGCTAACTCCAGCTTTCACTTTGTTTTCAAACTCCGTGAAGATTTGTTTTGCTGCCTCTTCTCTGAGTTCCTGGAATAATGCTCTCAGATCATCTTCAAAATAATCAGATCTGATCTGCCTCTCGATTGTTTTTCCCTCTCCATTTTCTGTGTTGAGGGTTATACTTTGTTTGACTGTTACGGTCATTGGAAGTTCCTTTCCTTTCGTTTTTCGCAAAACTTATTGTATTGGAACTTCCTCTTTTTTTCCTTGACTACGGACTTTTGAAACGCATACGCAAAAGCCTGCCCCTCAAACGTCCGACCGCCAAAATGTTATAATTTATCCGTTCCCAACGCCCGAAGGACCGCGATGACCCAACCCTATCAACGCTTTGCACGGCACTACCACGAAGGTCACTACACCCAATTCGCCCGGTGGGTATCCGAAACGGTCTTTCCCCACTTCCTGCAGGCGCTCTCCTTCCAACCTGCCTCGCTGCTTGATTTAGCCTGCGGCAGCGGCATCTTTGCCGCGCACATGGCCGCCAGGGGCCTGCGCGTCACCGGGCTGGATATCTCCCCGCAGATGCTGAAAATCGCGCGGGGGCAAAGCTCCGCGGTCACCTGGATTAATGGGGATATGAGCCGATTACGGCTCGCGGAACGTTTTGACTGCGTCACCTGTTTTTTTGACAGCCTGAATTACCTGTTGAACGCGGATGACCTTGCCCGCGCTTTTCGGGCTGCCCGCGCGCACCTGAACCCGGGCGGCTATTTTATCTTTGATATGAACACCATCTACGGACTGGCTGTTTCGTGGCAGCGCTTCCCTTATAACCTGAACCAGGACACAGATGACTACCTGGAGTTAATGAGCACTTCTTACGATTACGAACTGAACATCGCCGATATTCGCTTTATCATGTTTGAACGGGATGGCGAACGCTGGGCGCGCAGCGAAGAAATCCACCGCGAGCGCGGCTACCACCTGGATGATATTCTGCTGATGTTAGAGCAAGCCGGGCTGCAGCCTGGCTACGTCCTGGGCGACCCGCTGAGCCTGCGCCCGCTGGCGGAAAACGACGGCCGGGTTTGGATCACAGCGCAGAAGCCAGGTTAGGCGGGCAAGCCTGTCACTACTCCCCGCGCTCGCGCCGGTCTCCGACCGTGCGCGAAAACCGACCGTCAGGTCTCTATTCCACCCCATCCCCTTGCCCGCTCGCGCCGGTCTCCGACCGCGCGCGAAAACCGACCGTCAGGTCTCCAAGTTCGTTGGTTCGTATTTTACAAATTGCTCTCTGCCTGAATCCTTAGTCCATACTCTACTCATCAACGAATGATCAAGGGCAAGAAAATCGACTTAACTCCAGCCGTGATGAAGGTCCATTCGTACTGGGAAAGAGCATTGCCAGCCAGATCCTGAATCGAATCCGAAAGGCTGACGGTATATGGGGTCATAGTGTTCATCGGCGCCAAAAGCAATATGGTCGCCTGGCGCATATGAGAGTCGAACAGAACTTTAATCGGCAAAGGCACGCCATCCGGGTCAGTAACAGTAATATTGCTGGCCGAAACGGTCGTTTCTTTCATGTTCTCGCTGAACTTGACCAGAATAATGGGGTGGAAAACCGGTTCCGGATCATTGGGTGAAATAGGATCCTGGGAAAAGGGCACACCGATCTGGTCTGAATCAGGCTTTGTCCACAGAATTGACGGAGGTGTATTATCTCCGGCAGGGGTTACGTGAATAATGACCTGAGCTGCCTGGCTGACCTCCCCTCCCTTGCTGACTTTGAAAGTAAAGTAATCCGGACCAGTAAATCCTTCATTTGGTGTGTACACCAGGTTAGGAAATGTTCCACTCAGGACACCGCCAACGGGCAGCATATCCAGAGCAAAGCCAAGCCCTCCGGCTGGTTTGCCAGCAAGGGTGATATTAATCGGAGTCATATAGGAAGTTTCAAGCTCCTGAGGGATGGCCGCAAGTGGATAAACCATGTTGGTCCAGGAGTTGGTAGGTGTCTCTTCTGGCACACTGGGGAAGAAAACAGTTGCCTGGTTGACCACAGCCGTGCCTGCCGCCAAGCCAGGGATCAAACCAACAGAATACGTTACCTCGCCCGAAGAGGTGGGATCGCCTTTTGGACCTAGCGTGCCGATATACCAGATAATCTGTCGCTCGGATGCCAGATAGTAACCGCTGGGTTGATGAATTGTGAGAGTGCTGGCATCCAGCTCGGGTGGGAGGTTATTGATAATGTAGACGCCATAGGCTGTCCCAGCGCCTTCATTTTCGTAGGTAATACGATATCCCATTGTTTCGTCGGGCAATACATCACCAATCGGTCCGAACATTTCATTCGGATCTTTTGCCACGCGGATTCCAAGATCCTTGCAGCTGGGAAGGTTGGCAAAAAGCTGTGAATCGCAAATGTTGCCAGCCTGAGCAATTTGCGGGCCGAAGCTCTGCAATATGCCAAAACCCTTATCTTCCTTGCAGGGTTTACAGCCACCTTGCCCGCCGGTGCCTGCGACACAGCGTGAGCCGGTTCCGCAAACTTCAATCGTATTTGGTGCGCCCGGGAAGGATAGCAGGCTTTCATTGCATTGATACATTTCACAACGGCTGCTGCCACCAATGAAAGAAGGCGAATGCATCACATCACCGGCCTGGCAGCAGCCGGTGAGCGGATTAGTGTTGCAGCTTTCGTGGCAAAGGTAAAGGTCATAAGAGATTTTGGCTGTCTCATAAGCTCCCGTTGCCACACCAACCAAGCCGCCAACTCCGGTTGGAATACTTAACAACCATGCTCCAATCCCTTTAGCGGTATCTTTCATCAACTCAATGGAAATTGTCTTAAGGGTGCAGTTTCGTAAACAGCGGGCATAGTTACAGGTTGCCTGAACTGCGGGAGCCATTGGCGGTTCTGCCCAACTCCCCCAAACGGTCCTTTCCAGCGTCAGTAAATTGGCTTGCATTCCACCACTGATATTTTCAAGGCGGTAATACGTACTCCCATCGGTACTTATTGCTGATGCCTGATCGTTCGCGAGGAGGATCATTCTGGCGGATTTTTTATCCGCAGTGCGCATCATAGCCATATAGGATAAGCCGCCGTCGTCAAATGCCATACTGTAGGCTACCTTAAAACTGAACCCATCAGCAAGAGCGGTGTTGTAAAGACTATTAAGGTCTGGATTACCCCCAAACATGGCGGTAAAATCTTCCTCGGAGATCATCTGGGTGGCTGAAATACCCTCAGAAACGAAATTATTGTATTCATCAAGATTGAGATTCTCGGGAAGGTAGTTGGTTCCGGCAAATCGGCCGATCGAACCATCTGTGTAACTCCCCGGCAGCCCCCAATCAAAGCGCACTTGAGTGCTGAGCAGGGCTTGTTCACCCACTCCCACATCACCCAGCACCCAAAATACCTGGTGTCTGGCAGGCCAATAAACGCCCCCGTGGTTGCTGTTAATGTATGTCGCTGCCAATGGCAACTGTATCATCGCAACCGCGCCTTCCACGGCATGATCCATCAGATTGAGATATTGAATGGCATAAGAGTTGGTTTCTCCCGGGCTGATCATGGTGGGTCCGCCATAACTGACCCAAAGCTCGCCAGCGAGGGTCTGCTCTTCGGGAGGTTCAGTCAGGAAGGGATTGAAATTTACCTGGTTGACCGCGTCGCCTGTTCCTCCGGGATTGGTCGCATGTCTTGGACCGCTGGGATCCCCCCAGTAGTTGTAATAAGCATTTACAACTTGCTCACGACCGCTTACCCCAAAATGAGAATTGTTGTAAATCTCGTTATTGAGGATCGTAGTCGTATTCTGGTTGGTACCTGTCATATAAATGCCATCATAATTATGATGGATCTTACTGTTTTGAATAATACTTCTGGTAGGGGAACCCCAGATTCCAACGCCGTCGGAGTCTGTGACGTAAGATACGTCCACATGACGCAGTATAAGTGTTCCTTTGTTATTTTCAATCCCCTTCCAGGGAGCTTGTCCCTCGGCGTACCGGGTAAAGATAATTGGTTTATCTGCGGATCCAAGGGCATATAAAGAGCCACTTTGGATACTTACCCTTTTATTCGGATCAAAGCCCAGTCTGGTCCCCGGTGCCAACGTCAATACGCCGCCAGCGTTAATATAGATGTTTTCTGTGACGTGTACAGGGATGAGAACGCCGTCAAGATTCCATTCCCGACCAGAAGTAAGGACGCAGGCCGCTATCTGCAGCTGGTTGCCGGCTTCGGCAGCATTTCCGCTGGCAGTGAGATTTCTGGCAGTGATGTGACCATTGCAATTCCAATAGATGGCAGTGCCAGGATTGTTTGTGATGGCCAGATTTTCAAGATAGGGGTTAACGTTTTCGTAGGATAGTTGCAGCCCTTGTTTTTGGGCCCAAGACGTTGGAGCAACCCCATTAGCATTGATAGTGAGATTGGAAAGGTGTGGAAAAATTGCGCCGCCCATGGTGTAGGTATATATACCTGAATAGCCATTATTGCTGATATTTCCCCCATTCAGGTTGAAATTGAGGACACTGCCATCTCGCGCTTCAAGATAGATTCCTTCCCTTCCATTACCAGAACTGCTCACATCAATGAAGTTGAAGGTGAAGGTGGTGCTTGCCGGGGTTTTTATGTAAATGCCTTCAGAGGCCGCATTAGAAATGTTGACATGCTCTAATTGAACCTGGTCTGTGTAAATTTCGAGACCAACGTAAATGCCCCCTATTCCTTTTCTACCCTCGAGGTCAAAGTACTTCATTGAAGCCTGTGAGCCCGCTTGCAATTTAATGCCCCCTTTTAAGATCGCGATACGTTGTGTTTCCGAGCCCTCCGCGATCAAACTTCCGCCATTCTGGACGTCTAAATAAGTGGGAGCATTGGACATGTCTACCTGGGCACCGGGTTGAATGGTTAGCGTTGTTCCGGTTGGAATGGTGATAGGGCAATTCGTGAAACCGCAGCGGAAACCGATCGGCGCGCCTCCTAACGTAACGTTGCCAGTCAGAGGTTCAGCAAGAAGCATAACCTTGTCAACAGTATTGCCTGTAAACGTCAGGTTGCTGTAAGTTGGCTGCATGTTGATCGTGGCTTGATAAATCGCGTATCCATATTGATTTCCCGTCCCCAGGTTGCTTGATACCGATGTGTTTTGAATGGTAGGGCTGAGATTTGCTCCCTGGAGATAGATGCCGGAGGTGTTGCCATTTGTAATCTCCGAATGGTCCATATTCAGGGTCGCGTTTACAACGTCCAGTTGGGCACGGTTATAACCATTCAGATTGCCATTAGCCACGTAAGCGCCGGCTCCCCGGATCGCAGCATAGTCAAAATTGCCGGTGCTGCCCGGAGCCAAATAAATGCCATACCAGGAGCCCGCAGTTTCAGGAACGCTCCTGAATAGGGCCAGGTTCCCCGAACTGCCCGCCGCGTTAAGCGTTCCCAACACCTTGATGCCAGACGTGGTTCCGCTGAAACGTGCTTCGGCGCCGCCTTCGACAGTTAGCGTGATGCCAGCATTTACAATCACCACGCAATTATTAATGTTGTAGACCGTTCCGCTCATCCAGGTGGTATCGGTCGAGATGACAGACAGACCAGCCGAGCATGGAATATCCTCGTTTAGTCTTGCCTGTGGCGGGCGTTCAAGGTCTTTTCCGGGGCTCTTTGCGGAAATGGGGGTGGGCTGCCCTGCAGCAGAAAGGCAGAAAGCCAAGACAAGAAATACTCCGATGGATCGTTGTATTAGCCTGCCCGCTTTTTTACTGAAATGATTGGTGAACTCAGCAAAGTTCTTCATTTTCATCGGTATCCTCCGTAAAAGCACAGCAAAAGAAAGTTAAACGATTTTCATTTATTCGCGATGTAAAAAAGCTTGGTCGAGTTAATTGAATGGAACAATCCCCAACAAGGCGGACGTATACAATAATTATAGAATAACCAATTTAAAATAACAAGAGGTCAAATGGTTCAATCCATGTGAGACGATGGGTCTCATCCAGATAATGGAGATTCATATGCCCCCCTCCGCTCGCGCCGGTCTCCAGACCGCGCGCGGAGAATGACCGCCAGGTCTCCAATCTTCCGCACCCCTTTGCTGGAATACTGCGGTCAAGCCCTTCACTCGCCCGCCCGCGCCGGTCTCCAGACCGCGCGCGGAGAATGACCGTCAGGTCTCCAATCCTCCCCATCCCCTTTCTGGAGAGCAGCTCCGCTCGCGCCGGTCTCCAGACCGCGCGCGAAAACGGACCGTCAGGTCTCTAATCCTCCGCATCTCCTCTCTGGAGACCGGCGGTCAAGCCCTTCACTCGCCCGATCGCGCCGGTCTCCAGACCGCGCGAAAACCGACCGTCAAGTCTCTAATCCTCCGCATCCCCTTACTGCAGAGCGGCGGTCAAGCTCTTCACTCGCCCGCTCGCGCCGGTCTCCAGACCGCGCGCGGAGAATGACCGTCAGGTCTCCAATCTTCCGCATCCCCTTTCTGGAAACCTGCGGTCAAGCCCTTCACTCGGACGATCGCGCCGGTCTCCAGACCCCGCGCGGAGAATGACCGCCAGGTCTCCAATCTTCCGCATCCCCTTACTGCAGAGCGGCGGCCAAGCCTTTCACTCGGTCATGAGACCTTCGCGCCCTTCAGTTTCGTATTCTCACGAACAGACACGGAATATCAACGCGTATAATTTCCCCCGTAATACCAGCACTCACCGCACAGAAAAGAGGACCGTATGAGCAGCGAAAACTGGAGCGAGTTATTATTTCAAGCCCTTGAATCCGCGCCAAACCCCGAAAAAGCCCCGGCCATGGAAGCCTACATGAAGCACAATTTCAAGTACCTCGGCTTGCCCACCCCAGCTCTGGTGGCGCTGGCCGGCCCGCACCTCAAAGCTGGAAGCCAGCTGCCCGGCGTGAACTGGGGTTTCGTCGAAGCTGCCTGGCAAAAGCCCTACCGCGAAGCCCAATACTGCGCCTGTTCCTATCTCGGCCGCGTCAGCGCGCGCCTGACCGCCGCGGACTTGCCCGCCCTCAAGCGCCTGGTGCAGACCAAATCCTGGTGGGACAGCGTGGACACCCTAAGCGGGGTCATCGGCAGCCTGGTTATGCGTTTCCCGGATCTGAAGCGGGACATGCTCGCCTGGAGCCAGGACCAGGACCTTTGGACGCGCCGGGCAGCCATCATCCACCAGCTGGAATATAAAAAAGAAACGGATACTTTGCTGCTGGAACGGATTATCCTGAACAACCTGGGCACGCGCGAATTTTTTATCAACAAAGCCATCGGTTGGAGCTTGCGCCAATACAGCCGCACGAACCCGGCGTGGGTGGCAGCTTTTGTCCGCGCGCACGAACCGGAGCTGGCCAACCTGAGCAAGAAGGAAGCGCGGAAATACCTGCCGCCTGAGAGCCAAGCCTGATGAAAACCCGTCTCAGCAGCCTGCCAATTGAGATGTGAATCCAGGATAGATTCGGTAATGCTCAGCGGCCCTGGCCGAGCAGCTGCCGGGCTTTCTGCCAGATGGCGTCGAACATTTCGGGCGTGAGCTTGCCGGTCTGGGTGTTTTGCCGGCTGGGGTGGTATGAACACAGCAGCCAGGGCAGCCCCCGGGGAGCGTAGAACGCGCCGTGTCCGAAAGGAAAATCTTTGCGCCTCATGCCCGCGTACATCGGCAGCGCGAGCACGCCATCTAACGCGATTTTCCCGAGCAAGACGATCCCCTCAACATTCGGCAGGCAGTCCATATCCGCCTGAAGCCAATATCGGCAGCGGCGGACCTCTTCGGATGTGGGTTTATTGTCGGGTGGGGCGCAGTGGCAAACCGCGGTGATAAACATATCCTGCAGGCGCAATCCGTCATTGATGTGCGCGGAGCGCGGGCTGCTGGCAAAACCGGCTTTATGCAGCGCCGGGAATAAGAAATCCCCCGACGCGTCCCCAGTGAACATCCGGCCGGTGCGGTTGGAGCCGTGCGCGCCGGGCGCGAGCCCGACGACCAGCAGCCTGGAATTCGGGTCTCCAATCCCCGGTACGGGTTTGCTCCAATAATCCTGGTCCGAATAAGCCCGTCTTTTTTCCATAGCCACCTGCTCGCGCCATGAAACCAGACGCGGGCACGCGCGGCATTGGATAAGACGCGCACGGACATCTTCCAGGCAGCTCAGGTTTCCAACGCGTGAATTTTCAGTCATGGGGCTGATTATACCCGGCAAGGCGCCCAAGATGCTGCCCCAATAAAACAAAACGGCTGCCGGATGAGCAGCCGTTCGGTCTTTTCAAATCAAACTTTTATCGCGCGAGGGCAGACCAACCCGCGTAACGGGCGGTGTCTTCCAGCTCATTCTCAATGCGCAGCAGCTGGTTGTACTTTGCCACCCGGTCAGAACGGGCAGGGGCGCCAGTCTTGATTTGACCCATGTTCATCGCCACGGCCAGGTCGGCAATGGTGGAGTCTTCGGTCTCACCGGAGCGGTGTGAGCATACTGCTCTCCAACCGTGGGTCTGCACCATGGAGACCGCCTGCATCGTTTCGGTCAGGGAGCCAATCTGGTTCAGCTTGACGAGCAGCGCGTTGCAGGCTTTTTCTTCAATCGCGCGCGCGACGCGTTCGGGGTTGGTCACCAACAGGTCGTCGCCCACAATTTGCAGACGGTGCCCCATCTTGGCGGTAAAGTTCTTCCAGCCGTCCCAATCGTCCTGGGCGAAGCCGTCTTCGAGGGAGACGATGGGATATTTCATCGCCCAATCAGCCCAGAAGTCAACCATTTGGTCGCTGGTGAGCTTGCGGCCTTCTTTGCGCAGGTTATAGAGCCTGGTCTTTTCCTCGTAGAGCTCAGAGGCAGCCGGGTCCAGCGCGATGCAAACTTCTTCGCCGGGTTTATAGCCAGCTTTGGTGATGGCTTCCAGAATCAGTTCCACTGCTTCTTCGTTGGCTTTCAACTGAGGCGCGAATCCGCCTTCATCGCCCACCAGGGTGATATAACCCTTGGATTTGAGCACACCCTTAAGCGCCTGGTAAATCTCGGCGCCCCAGCGCAGACCTTCCGCGAAGGTTTCAGCGCCGAGCGGCATAGCCATGAACTCCTGGAAGTCGGTGGACTGCCAGCCAGTGTGCGCGCCGCCATTCAGGATGTTCATCATCGGGACGGGAAGCACGTGCGCGTAAACCCCACCCAGATAGCGGTAAAGCGGCAGCCCCAGCGAGCTGGCCGCGGCTTTGGCAACCGCCAGGCTGGTGCCCAGGATGGCATTCGCGCCCAAAGCGGATTTGTTCGGCGTGCCGTCCAACTCCAGCAGCAGTTGGTCGATAGCCATTTGTTCAATCGCGTCCCAGCCAATTAATTCGTCCGCGATTTCATCATTCACATGGTCAACAGCCTCCAAAACGCCTTTGCCGCCGTAGCGGGACTTATCGCCATCGCGCAATTCCAACGCTTCGTGAACGCCGGTGGAAGCTCCGGAGGGTACCATGGCACGGCCAATGCTGCCATCTCCCAAAAGTACTTCCACTTCGACCGTTGGGTTTCCGCGGGAATCTAAAACCTCAATTGCGTTAATATATTCAATTAATGTGTCCATCTGTATTCCTCTCTGAATAGCTCTGAATTTCGTCCTAAGTATACCGCAATAGTTTGAGAAAAATTTCACGAACCTTGGGGGCGCGTCTCAGCCGCCAAACCAAGCGTCTGGCAAACGGCGGCGATAAAGCCCGAAAACAACGGGTGCGGCGCGGTGGGTCGTGACAAAAATTCGGGGTGGAACTGGCAGCCAAGCATAAATGGATGCCCGCGCAGCTCCGCGATTTCGACCAACACCCGGTTTGGTGAAAGCCCCGAAAAAAACATTCCGTTCTGCTCAAAAACAGCCCGGAAGTCATTGTTGACCTCATAGCGGTGGCGGTGGCGCTCATCCACGCGCTCTGTCTGGTACAGGCTGGCAGCCAGGGTGTCCGGCTGGATTTGGCACGGATACAGCCCCAGCCGCATTGTCCCGCCGGTTTCTTCGAGGTTAGCCTGCTCGGGCATCAGATCAATCACCGGATGCGTGCTGAGTTTGTCAAATTCGGAGGAATTCGCGTCGCTGAAACCAAGCACGGAGCGGCCGTATTCAACCACCATCACCTGCATGCCCATGCACAAGCCCAGATAGGGCAGCTTATGCTCCCGGGCGTATTTCGCCGCCAGGATTTTTCCCTCCACCCCGCGCGAGCCGAAGCCCCCCGGAACAATAATGCCATCCACGTTCTCCAATCGTTCCAGTCCGATGCCCTTTTCGAGGTCAGCCGCGGAAATCCACTCCACTTCCACATCCACGCCAGCATACAGCGCCGCGTGTTTGATTGCCTCCCGCACGCTCAGGTAGGCGTCGTGCAGTTCCACGTATTTGCCAACCAAGCCAACCCTGACCGCGGGCTTTTCCCGGCCCAGCTCCTGCACCATCCAGCGCCACTTGGCAAGGTCTGGTTCCTGTTTGGGGCTGAGGTTCAGTCTGTCCAACAGTATTTCGGCTACGCGCATCTCCTCCAACACCAGAGGTATCTGATACAGCAGGCCTGAAGTCTCCAACGGGATAACAGCTTCCGCGGGAACATCACAAAACTGCGCGATTTTGCCGCAGATGGCTTTTTCGACCGGATAATCGCTGCGCGCCACAATCATATCCGGCAGGATGCCGATAGACCGCAGTTCCCGCACCGAATGTTGGGTTGGCTTTGTCTTTATCTCTCCGGTTGCCTTCAGGTACGGCAGCCAGGTCAGATGCACAAAAGCGGTATTCCCGCGGCCCAGCTCGTTGCGCATTTCCCGAATGGCTTCCAGGAAGGGCTGCCCTTCGATGTCACCGACGGTTCCCCCGACTTCCACCAGGACGATATCGGCGTTGGAGGCTTTGCCTGCCAGGGCAATCCGGCGTTTGATTTCGTTGGTGATGTGAGGAATGACCTGGATTGTTCCGCCCAAATAATCTCCGCGCCGTTCCCGGTCCAACACTTCCTGGTAGACCTGACCGGTGGTAACCGTGCTGTTGCGCGTCAGGCGCAGGTCACAGAAACGCTCATAATGCCCCAGGTCCAGGTCAGTTTCCGCGCCGTCATCCAGAACGTAGACTTCCCCATGTTGGTAGGGGCTTAAAGTCCCCGGGTCAACGTTCAGGTAGGGATCCAGCTTCTGTATGGTGATATTGAAGCCGCGCGCCTTTAACAGCCGCCCAATCGCCGCGGCGGTTACGCCCTTCCCAACTGATGACAGCACACCGCCGGTAAAAAAGATTACTTTCGTGGTCATCCCGTTCCTCCAAGGATTGGTTTGGTGCTTAAAAGTATCGGGGAGGGTTGTTTTTCGGACCCTCCCCGGTTCATTCAATCTTGCTTGCTCATTCGATTGGCAAGTAACATGCTAATCCTTAATTTGTTTGCCCTTAAGTGTGCGATCAAAGATATCATCCTGGTCGGTATCCACGTCTTTAGCCCGTTTGACGCGGTTGGATATCTGAGGTTTTCGTTTCTCGGCGCGGTCCATCGCCTGACGCAAGGCAATTTCCATAAAGGTCGGGTCCGGAATAACTTCCTCGGCAGGCACTTCCACTTCCACTTCCTGCTTCGCTTTGCCCTTTCTGGCGGGGCGCTTCACTTCAATTTCTTCAGCTTCCGGAGCTTCCTGCAAGGCTTTCATACTCAGCTTGATTTGCTTTTTGCGTTTGTCCACTTCGAGTACTTTAACGTCCACCTCGTCGCCCACTTTGACGACCTCGGAAGGAACGCGCACATAATTATGCGAAAGTTCGCTGACATGAACAAGCCCCGGACGTTCCGCCCCAAGTTCAACGAAGGCACCAAAAGCTTCCAGGCGCACAACCTTACCATGCAGCACCATATCAGGCGCAATTTCGCGCCATTCCAGGGCGAGAGGTTCGCGCATGGTCAGTTCCACATGGTCCTTGAGCACGCGTCGCACCCAGACATTGACCGAGTCGCCAACTTTAATGATGTCTTCAAGGTTTTTAACGACCGCGTCTGGAGCCACAACGTTGACGACCTGAGAAATATGCAGGAAGCCCGGCACCTTTTCACCAATGTCAATGATCGCGCCTTGCAGCGAAGTTTTCATCACCTTTCCTTCGAATTTCTGCTTTGGCTTCAGGCTGGTTTGTGTAGTGCTGGTTTGTTCGATTGGGCTTTCCATTATTTTCTCCCGGGAGAATTAGTTCACAATGGGCAAGTATACCCCACCAAATAAATCTTTGTCAAATTGAACACATTCGCTCGTGGCAAGCGCCAGCGCGTCTCTCTGGCAGCATTGTGGCAGGTGGATCCGCATCGGGCCTTATTGCGTTACAGCCCAAATTCCGGTCCGTCACTTCAACGCTTACTGATTTTTGCCGCGATCCGATCACCGACAGATTGCACCACTTGCACAAATGCGACCAGAAGGACCACCGTTGCCAACATCACCTCCGTCTCGAAACGTTGATACCCATAACGTATCGCCAGGTCGCCCAAGCCGCCGCCTCCCACCGCGCCAGCCATGGCCGAATAACCCACCAGACTGATCAGCGTCAGAGCAATTCCCAGGACCAATCCCGGCATTGCCTCCTTAATCATGACTTTACGCACGATTTGCCAGTCGCTGCTGCCCATCGCCTGCGCGGCTTCAATCACGCCTGAGGGCACTTCTCTCAGCGCGCTTTCGGTTACCCGCGCGAAGAATGGCACCGCCGCCAGTGTGAGCGGCACAATGGCAGCGGTCGGGCCGATGCTCGTCCCTACTATCCAGCGCGTGAAGGGGATTAGGACGACCAGCAGGATGATAAACGGCAGCGATCTGGTCAGGTTGACCACCGCTCCCAGAAGCTTGTTTAATAACGGTCTGGGGCGCAAACCGCGTTTGTCGCTCAAAACTAACAGCACTCCGAGCGGCAGCCCAAGCAACACAGTGAGGAAGGTTGACGCCCCAACCATGTATAGCGTGGTCAGACTCGCCTGCGATAAACGCGGCCACCAATCCATGATGTTCATTGATACACCTCCACGCGCAGCCCCAAATCACGCAAATATGCCAGCGCGGCCTGCGTTTGCCCGCCTTTAAACTCCACCTGCAGTTGGCCTACCCGCTTGCCCCCGATTTGCTGGATATTCCCACCGAGAATATTCACGTCCACATCAAACTGCCGCACCAGGCCGGCTAAAATTGGCTTTTCCGCGGCATCGCCCAAAAATGTGATCACAGCCTGCACCGCCAGAGCATCCGCCCGCAAGCCCGCGGGGGGCGGAAAAAACGCCCTTGAAAGCCGGCTCGAGGGGTCGGCAATCAGGTCGGAAATTGCCCCGGACTCTACCAGCCGCCCATCCTCCAGCAGCCCGGCATGATCGCAGATATTCTTGACTACCTCCATCTGATGCGTAATCAACAGAATGGTCAGCCCCAGCCGTTGGTTTAGGTCTTTCAGCAGGGACAAAATGGACTCGGTTGTGCCTGGGTCAAGCGCGGAGGTCGCTTCGTCGGATAACAGCACCTTTGGGTTGTTCGCGAGGGCTCTGGCAATCCCAACCCGCTGCTTTTGCCCGCCAGAAAGCTGGGCTGGATACGCCCGGGCTTTTTCTTCCAGGCCCACCAAAGACAAAAGTTCGCGCACGCGCTTTTCCCGTTCAGTCTTTTGAACGCCAGCAAGCTCCAGAGGATAAGCAATGTTTTCAGACGCGGTGCGCTGCGAAAGAAGGTTGAATTGTTGAAAAATCATGCCGATTTTCCGTCGGGCTCTTCTCAGGTCTTTCCCTTCGAGGGCGGTAATTTCCTCGTCATCAACCCAGACTCTCCCGCAATCCGGCGTTTCGAGGCGGTTCACGCAGCGAATCAAGGTGCTCTTTCCGGCGCCGCTCGCGCCCACAACCCCAAAGATTTGGCCCGGTCCAATCTCCAGCGAGACATCGTGCAGCGCGTGTATCTCACTGGCGCCGTCAGTAAAGCTTTTACTTAAGTGCTCAAGTTTTATCATGGCAGTTTTCAAGTGCAGGCGGCAGTGCCGCCTGCACTTTTCCGATTTCAGTCGCCAAAAGCCGGCAGGACAGAACCGGCATAATGCGATTCGATGTAATTTTTCACTTCCGGAGAATTGAGCAAGGAGATCAACTTCAGGATGCCCGGGTTTTGCTCATTTCCCCGCCTGACAGCGAGGATATTGACGTAGGGATTGCCCTGGCTGCTTTCCAGCGCGAGCGCGTCCTTGGCTGGCGTCAGGCCGCCTTCCAGCGCGTAATTACCATTGATGACCGCCAGGCTGGCATCCTCCAGGGACCGCACCAGCTGGGCGGCTTCCAGTTCGGTGATTTTTAGGTTTTTTGGATTGGTCAGGATGTCATCCAAAGTTGCCTTGAAACCGGCTTCCGGCTTCAGGGTAATCAGTCCGTTGGCTGCCAGAAGGTTCAAAGCCCTGCCGCCGTTGGTGGCATCGTTAGGGATCAACACGACCGCGCCGTCCGACACCGCCGCCAGATCCTTAAGTGTCCGGGAGTAGATACCGAGCGGTTCGATGTGGACATTCGCCACGGATACCAGGTCGGTCCCGCGTTCGGCGTTGAAGTCCTCAAGATACGGCAGGTGCTGGAAGAAATTCGCGTCCAGCAGCCCGTCGTTCAGCGCCAGGTTGGGCTGAACATAATCCGTGAATTCAACGATTTCAATCTCGAGCCCCGCGGCGGCGGCCAGATTGTCCCGGATGTAAGCTAATATCTCCGCGTGCGGGACTGGTGAGGCCCCGACTTTGACTTTCAGCAGCGTTCCCGGCTCAGCTGCTTTTGTGGGGGAACTGGACGCGCAAGCGCTGAGTGCCAGGCTGGTAATTATGACCAAAACAAGAACGACCAGAACAGATTTCCAGGATAGGTTTTTCATTTTTTCTCCAAATCATTGCTAACTTAACCAAAAAGCCACCGGTTGACCGGCGGCATTGGTTTAAGATACGTCACCGGTCCATCAGTATTCTGATTGGCGGTGACCGCTTGGCGTCAGGATGTGGCTTTATTCCCGGCGCACGTTGCGTGCCACCGCCGGGGCATGACCATCATTTGGCCAAAAGAGAAGGATTTTCCACCTGATTTTGACAACATGTGCCGATGATACACGCGAAGCAAAGGCCTGTCAAGTCTTTGAATTCGTTAAGTTACTGTTTCAAATTTGACTAAAGTAACAAAAAAGAGAGAGTTCCTGCCATAATTGGGATAGCGACATCACAAGGAGGAACTCTCAAATGACAGAACAAGCTGTCGAGATAATTATACAAGTAAAGATAGGAGCGGTTGGCAAAGAAATCAGGGAAGACATACCGATCAATAATTTGATGTCAGGAATTACCAAATTGGCAAAAGGCTTTACAAACGTCATCGCTGCGATTGTGATGGAAGTAGCCGAGCAAGCTATCCATGTCCACGTACCGAAGAGTTGGATAAACCTGGGGACTGCCCCTCGGAGTGTGCTCACAGAAATTGGTTTGATCAGATACAAACGACATATCTATGAGGATGACAAACAGCAAAGGCGAAAACCCCTCGACGAGCTGTTGAATATTCTGCCTTATGAACGCAACAGCAAGAAGGTAGAGGCGATGATCGCCAGTCTGGCAACGGAGATCAGTTATCGACAAACTGCCGAATTAAGCGGATACATCCTGAACGATCAGATCAGTGCCAGTACAGTTGGCCGGATGTGTCGCAGGGTAGGAGAGAAGATCCAGGCTATCGAGAGCCATGAAATGTTTGCAAAGCCGCTTATGGGGGACTGCCCGGCTGATGTTTTGTATTGTGAAACAGACGGAGTATATATCCATCTTCAACGAGAGAATCAGAAACGAACCGAGGTCAAGGTGGGGATGTTTTATACAGGCAAAAGCTGGATTGGAAAGGATCGTTATCGTTGCACAGATAAGGTCACAACCTGCCAGCTGGGGGTTTCCAGTACCGCCTGGCAGAGTCATTTGAGGGAATTGGCCTATCGAACCTATGATTTTGATCACATCCGGCTTGCTGTGGTTGGAGGAGATGGAGCAGAATGGGTGCGCAACAGTTTTGATGGTCTCGGCAAACCCACAGTTCATCTGCTGGATCGCTTTCATGTGGTTCGCAGTTTGAAACGAGGTTTTGCTTCGGTGTTGGACATCAATGAGCTGAGAAAAGACTTGTTCAGCAAAGGTTTTGGAGCGATAGAAAAGACCCTTCTAGAAGCTATTGTTCCCGGGAAGGGAGCATTCATGGAAAGACAAATTGAAAACTTCAACTATCTCAAGACCCACCAGAGCATTTTGACAGACTTAAAACAACGAGGTTTGGAGGGTTTCAAATTCTCAAATCTGGGGGCGATGGAAAGCAATGTGGATAAACTGGTCCGGCAGCGAATGAAAGGTCGGGGTATGTCCTGGACATGCAAAGGTGCCAGGTCCCTTCTGGCGGTGATGCGGCACAAAGATCTTATAAAAAGCCATGCGTTTGCACAGATAGGACGTGTGGAGATGCACACAATCCCCAGGGCAAGAGCTCCCAAAAAAAGTGCCCCGGAATGGTTTGCCACCACCTATTCCATCCCTGTATTTGACGCACCATCTGCATCAAATTCCTGGGTACAATTGCTCAAACGCCGTCTCAACGACAGCCTCTCGATCAATGCTTTTTTCTAGGTCTAGTCAAAAGTGAAACAGTTACATTCGTTAAATGCGCGGAGGCCAGCGAATCGTTTACAATTTTCGAATCAAGGACCTGAAAGGTGCCGCGCCATTTAAGCGCGGCAGGATACGGCTCAATTGCGGCTCAACACAAACAACCGGAACGGTATCAGACACTCAGAAGTGGTCAGCTCAACCTGAAGCAGTCTGTCGAACGCCTTTACTATCGCAAGAGGACATTTCTATTGAGCCATGGCACAATCATCAATCACCCTGAGCACCGAACCAAAGCAGGGTAGATATGAATACGGGCGGGTCTGAACCCGCCCGTAAGCTAATTTAGAGAGATTTTCACCCTATGGAGCCAATGTTTACTTTTTAATCAAAGGCAAGTAATTCATAAAATGTTGTTGAGCGACTTTGAGATAGGTCTCATCATCATGATGGTTGTATTCAGAGTAAGCTACCGTCGCCAGCCCGGCAGGACTGACGCTCACAGCAACAAAACTGGCTTCGTCGGTATATCCAGACCCACTATCAAGCGTTTTGCAGGTCCAGTATTGAAATAAATATCCTGGTGGAACATCTCCACAGTTGCCCCAATCTTCGCCATAAGCAAAAGCAGGGCGGGCGATTTTTAATTGGGTTGGAGCGAGTTCTACCGAGGCATCCATGTAAGCGATAATTGGATATCCCTGACTGTCGACATCCATGGAAAGGCCGTAATTACCTGCTGGTGTTCCGACATGGTCCACAGAATAACAATCGAATGCCGTGCTGGTGCAGTTGCCACCGCTACCAACGTATACCGCGTAACGCAAGTCACTACCAAACATGTAATAGGAATCATAATAGGCTAATTGGATCTTATCAGTTGGGCTGTTTGGGGCATGTAACGAGACGTACTTGCCTCTGTTTATACCGTCATCAATTGTCAAGCAATTCCATTCATTATTGGAGCAGGAACCGCCAAAACCGTAATACTGAGCCATATCCAGAGATTTTAAAGAGGAGTTGAAGAAGGCAACAGACAATGAACCGTCATAGGCAAAATCAATCGATACGAAGGAACCATGGTCGGTATTACCTGCGTCGGTAATGCTGTCGATCGTTTCACAAGACCAGGTTGGGCTCCCTCCGTTACAGCCCGAACCGCCTGAGCCTTTGAAGGTTGCGAGCTTGACAGATCCGTATGGATAGCCCGCTGTATTGAGAGCGTGATAACCTATCACAGGTTGGTGATTACTATTGAACTTCAAGGAAGTATAGCTGCCCCGCGATTCGGTACTGAAACCCGGTGCATCCACTGAGTAAATAGTCCAAGGCTCCACAGCATTTGATTTATATCTGGCATACTTTAATTGCCGATTGGTCGCATCATAATAAGAGATCCCGACCATAGTGTAAAAAAGGACGGGTGGATTATAAACGTAAATCACGTCAATTGAACTGAACCTGCCAACATCACCGCTGGAATCGACCAGGTGGCAGTTCCAATCATTGTTATTATGGCAGTTCCCCGTACCAGGGGTAACCTCGTGCGCCATCCAGAGGTCCCCATTGATAGAATCATAGTAGCTGATATAGGCCATTCCTGAGGTAGGATGGTGCGCGATGGATACATCCGTTCCCACCCCTGAGCCTGGATACCAATCCACAAGCTGGGTGGTCCATGGTTCCTTGGCGGGTGGATTGGCAGCTGACGTACTGGCAGCGTCCACTTTGGTGCTGACAGTTAGCAAAATTAAAACGAAAAAGAAGTAGAAAATCCTCCTGGTGCACATGAATTCCTCCTGAGTGTGTGTAGTCCGCTGACAGGAAGCCTGGAGATCTTACCGGCAGGTAGAGTCGACAAGTCTGAACAGGCAGTGATCCCAAAACATGAACTAATTTTGAGGTTGTAATGTGATAATTACATTGTAGTACATTAAAATATTAAATCAAGAGATTGAATGGGTTAAATATGCGGATGCCAGCGAATTGTTTACAATTTTCGAATCAAGGACCTAAAAGCTGCCGCGCCATGTAAGCGCGGCAGGATACGGCCGATTGCGGCACAACACAAACAACCGGCTCGGTATCAGACCCTCAGAAGTGGTCAGCCCAACCTGAAGCAGCCGGCCGAACGCCTATACTATCGCTATAGGACATTTCTATTCCGCTCAGATATTCCCGGGCAAGCCCCGTCCAACATTTTTATGATACACTTATCCGTGTTTCCAGACGTATAACATTTACCAATTGAATAGGATACTTCAGCCAGCTGTTGTTTTTAATGCACTTCGCCTCTTTTTCAGGCTCACGTTTCAACAAACGTCAGACGTTCAAAATCTGAGAAATGAATTATCTGGAGGAGCAATGTTAAAAAAAGGAATGCTATTTCTTATTCTGGTAATATTTGGGCTGGCCTGCGCTCCAAGCGCGGCGGCAGTTGAGAAGGCAATTCAAAAAACCCAGGCAGCCGCGCTTACCCCGCCCCCATCCACACCACCCGTTGAAATCTCCACGCCGCAGCCCAGCCCAACCAGCGCTCTTGCCGTACAGCCCACCCAGCCGCCAGCCCCTGCCGCGCTGCCAGCGGAGCAAAACCTCCCCAGCTTGCTATCCCATTCCGAAGATCTCCCTCCGGGATATCAATTTGGCAGTCTGGGAAGCGTTCCGGCTGAGCGGTACACCTGGATAACGGACAGAGGCATTGACTCGCATTTGCTGTCAATCGAGACGGCTGATAATAATGTTGCCGCTTACGTCACGGTTTTCGTCTATGACGACAAACTCACACCGATTTTGGCATATATGGAAGACCTGGACGAAGTCATGCGCCTGATTAAGGACCATGGGACCACCTATACTTTCCACTTCACGACGATTGACGAAGTTGGCGAAAAAGACCTTGCCTATGTGTTAACGGCAGCCTCGGGTTCAGAAAAGTCAATCGCCCTGGGTTTTGTGCGCTGCAATCTGTATGTGCGTGTCAGTTTCAGTACCACCGATGATCAAGCCATGACTATCGCCTACGCGCAGAAGCTCGACCAGCGCTTAATTGCTTCTGCCTGTTCGGAATAAGCTGATAAGCCGGCTTTGCGCTCAACCCACCGCGGAGTGCTGCAGCCGTCCATATCCCGACCAACCTGGCAGTCAGGTCATTATGCCAGCCGGAAAACCGGCTGGTTTTTTATTGCGCGCAAGTCCTTATGATAAAATTCGATCATGAACGCCCGGGTTGTATTCATGGGTTCGCCCGATTTCGCGCTTCCGACGCTGGAAGAACTGCACAGACGCACCCAGGTGGTCGGCGTTGTCACCCAACCAGACCGGCCAGCCGGACGCGGGCGTTTGCTCATGCCGTGCCCGGTGCGGCAGTTAGCCGAAAAGCTTGAAATCCCGGTTTTCCAGCCGCTCTCCCTGCGCAAACCCGACGCGCTGGAACAGTTATCCGCCTGGCAGCCGGATTTGATTGTGGTGGCCGCCTTCGGGCAAATCCTCCCAAAGAATGTGCTCGCGCTCCCGCCGAAAGGCTGCCTCAACGTGCACGCCTCGCTGCTGCCCCGTTGGCGCGGCGCGTCGCCCATCCAGGCGGCCATCTTGGCAGGAGACGAAAGAAGCGGGGTAACCATTATGCTGATGGAGGAAGGTTTGGATACCGGACCTATCCTGGCGCAAAGAACGGTGCCCATCCGTCCCGGCACCACCGGCGCGGAGCTTTCCCAACAGCTGTCTTTCCTGGGCGCCGCGACCTTGATAGAAATCCTGCCGTCCTACCTTTCGGGGATGCTCGCGCCGCTGACGCAGGCGGACGGCCTTGCGACTTACGCGCCGCTGCTGAAAAGGTCGGATGGTTTGCTGGACTTCACGCAATCCGCGCTCGCCCTCACCCGAAAAGTGCACGCGTATTCCCCCTGGCCAGGCACCTATTTCATTTTAAATGGAAAGCAAATCAAGGTGCTCGACGCGCACCCACACGACACCTTTGAAAGCGAAGTGGAAGGGCGCTATATCGTCAATGGTTTGCCCGCCGTGGGGACCTCCGAAGGGCTTCTGGTGCTTGACCAGCTGCAGCCGGAAGGCAAACGCGGAATGTCCGGCGGGGCTTTCCTGAACGGTCAGCCCAACTGGCTCTAACGCTCCTCACCTGGCTAAATCCCCTTGCTTTTCGCCGCTTCAGTTTGCCATTTTATGAAATGATGACAGCAGGTTGTCCGCGGAATCAATTACTACCGGGCAGCCCACCGCGCTGGTTGGCGGCAGAGAATAACACCAACCGCGACGCGTCCGTCTGGCTCAAGCGCCCCCAATTAACGCGTTTATTCCTCCGGGAAGAAATTCCTGCGCCATTCATACAGCAGGTTTAGCGCCTGAATTGGGGAGAGCGAGTTCAGGTCCACCTTCCTGAAGGCATCAATCAGCGGGTTGTTCTCCGGGAACAGGCGCAGCTGTGAGGTATCCGCCGCCTGGTCCGGAAGGGTCTTGCCAGCAGTAGACTCAAGCTGCTTCAGAAGCTCATTCGCGCGCTGAATCACCGGAGCCGGCAGGCCTGCTAACTGCGCCACGTGGATGCCGTAAGAACGATCCGCCCCGCCAGGCACAATCTTGTGCAGAAACACGACCCTCCCCTCGGATTCCGTCACCGCCACGTTGTAATTGCGCACGCCTGGCAGCATTTCCGCCAGCTCGGTCAGCTCATGATAGTGCGTGGCGAACAGGGTGAAAGGCTTCAGCCTGGGATGGCTGTGCAGATATTCAATTATCGCCCAGGCGATGGAAAGCCCGTCGTAGGTGTTGGTGCCGCGCCCGATTTCATCCAGATTTAACAGGCTGCGCGGGCTCGCGTTGTTTAGAATGTTGGCAGCCTCAATCATTTCAACCATGAATGTGGACTGACCGGCATGGATTGCGTCTTGCGCTCCAATACGCGTGAAAATCCGGTCCACCAATCCAATCCCCGCGGACTCTGCCGGAACAAAACTGCCCAGCTGCGCCATCAACACAATCAGCACGACCTGACGTAAAAAGGTGGATTTGCCGCTCATATTCGGGCCAGTTATCACGCGCACAATCTCGCCGTCTTCAAACACCGCGTCGTTAGCGATGAACCGCTCGCCGGTGCGCAGCCGCTCCACCACCGGGTGCCGCCCACCATAAATTTTCAGTCCCTTTTCCGCCCTCACAACCGGGCGCACATAGTTGTTCAGAGCCGCGGCGGATGCCAGCGAGAGCACGCAGTCCAGCTGCGCCAGGGCTCTGGCAGTTTCCAGCAGCGGCGCCGCGGAACTGGCCACGCGCTGGCAGACGGACCGGAAGACGCGCAGCACCACCTCGTGGATTTGTGCCTCAGCATTCAGCACAAGTGATTCGTATTCTTTCAATTCCGGGGTGATGAAGCGTTCAGCGTTCACCAAGGTTTGTTTGCGCAGGTACTCAGCAGGCGCGTTCTCCGCGCTGCCGCGGCTGATTTCGATGTAGTATCCGAACACTTTGTTAAAGCCCACCCGCAAGGTTTTTATGCCGGTGCGTTTCCGCTCCTCAGCCTCCAGGCTGCCAATCCATTCGCGGGCGTGTTTGGAGGAAGACACAATCGCGTCCAGTTCGTCAGAAAAGCCGGGTTTAATGATGCCGATATTTGCCAGCGTGGCAGGCGGCTCGTCCGCGATTGCTTCCTCAAGCAGGTTCTGGATATCCTGATGTTCATGCAGTCCGGCAAGAACTTCCGCGAGCGCCGGCACCTGGGGCAGGAGCGCGCGCAGTTTTGGCAGCAGGTTCAAATCTTCGCGCAGGCTCACCAACTCGGGCGGGCGGATGCTGTTGGTGCAGGCACGGTTGACCAGCCTTTCCAGGTCATGAAATTCATGCAGCAAATGCGTGAGCTCATTGCGGAGCACGCCGTCGCGATAGAAGGTTTCCACCATGTCCAGTCGGGTGCTGATTGCCGCCGGGTTCAGAAGGGGCTTGTTGACCCACTGGCGCAGCATGCGTTTTCCCATCGGGGTTTTTGTCTGGTCCAAGACCCACAGAAGTGAGCCTTCGCTTTTCCCATCCCGCAAAGTTTCGGCCAATTCCAGGTTCCGGCGGGTTTCCGCGTCCAACACCATAAAGTCGCCCAGGCTGTAGGTGCCAAAGCTCTTCAGGCTTGAGAGGGCATTCTGGTTTGTTTCCTGCAGGTACTTTAAGAGGGCGCCGGCCGCGCGCGTCGTCAGCGGCATGCTTTTCAGACCAAAGCCGTCCAGACTGCCAACCCCAAAGACCCCTTTCAGAAGTTCTTCGGCACGTCCGGGTTCAAAATACCAGCCCGGAACCGCTGTGAGGGTTCCCGGAAAGCCGTTCGGCAGTTCTTGCGCCTCAGAACGCAGCGTTTCGGCGGGGTTGATGCGGGTAAGTTCCGTCCGCACCGCGTTCAAGCCTTCCTCAAGCTCAAGCTGGGTGCCGGTGAACTCCCCTGTGGTGATATCCAGATAGGCTATCCCAGCCCGGTTTTCTTGCAGACAGACCGCGGCAAGATAGTTATTTTCCCCCGCGCTGAGCAGCCCAGGTTCCACCACGGTACCGGGCGTCACCACGCGCACGACTTCGCGCGGGAATAAGCCTTTGTCCGGCTGGTCGCCGACCTGCTCGGCGATGGCGACCCGGTAGCCTTTTTCAATCAACCGACCGAGATAATTATCCGCGGCATGAAAAGGAATGCCCGCCATCGGCACGCGCACCCCTTTGGCAACCGGCCGTGAGGTCAAGACGATATCCAACGCCTCCGAAGCCCGGCGCGCGTCATCGTCAAAGGTCTCATAAAAATCACCCAACCTGAAGAACAGAATCGCGTCCGGATACTGTTTTTTGATATCCAGATACTGCTGCCTCAGGGGGGTGATATCCTGCGCCATGTTCAGCCCTTATTTCAGAATTTCGGTCATGTAGGCTATCACCTGGTCCAAGGCGTTGGCAATCTGGGTCGGATCTTTTCCGCCGGCTTGCGCCAGGTCAGGTTTGCCGCCTCCGCCGCCGCCGACCACCGCCGCGGCGCGCCGCACCAGGTCGCCCGCTTTTAATCCGCGCTGAATCAGGTCTGGGGTGACCGCCGCGATAATCAACGGTTTGCCATCCTGCACGGAAGCCAAAGCGACGACGCCCGAGGGGTAGCGCTGGCGAAACTGGTCTGCCAGCCCGCGCAGCATTTCCGCGCCCGCTCCGGGCACCAGAGCCGTGAGCACCGGCGCGCCGGAGATGATTTTCACCTGGTCCAGCTGGCGGTTAAAGGCGTCCTGCGCGATTTGCGCGCTCAGCTGCTCCGTGCGCGCCTCCATCTTCGCCAACTCATCCTGCAGGGCTTGCAGGCGCCCCTGAAGCTCAGCCGGGGAAGCGCCCAGAGTCTGCGCGGCATCTTGCAGCAGGTTCATGCGCTCCCGCGCGTAAATGTAAGCCGCCTGCCCGGTCACTGCTTCAATCCGGCGCACGCCGGCTGCCACGCTGCTTTCGCCTGTAATCAGGAACAGCCCGATTTCGCTGGTATTGTGCACGTGCGTGCCGCCGCACAGTTCGTAAGACAGGGTCTCTTCCCCGCCGATTTTGATGGTGCGGACTTCCTGTCCATATTTTTCCCCGAAAAGCGCCATCGCGCCTTCGTTGATTGCCTTTTCGAGCGGTTTGACCGAGATATTCAGGTCATATTCATCCAGGATGGCTTCGTTTACGCCTTTTTCAATCTGCAGAAGCTGCTCATGCGTGAGCGCGGCCGGGTAATTAAAGTCGAAGCGCAGCTTATCGGGTGCCACCAACGAGCCAGCCTGCCGCGTCTGGTCGCCGAGCACCTTGCGCAGCTCCGCGTGCAGCAAATGCGTGGCAGTGTGGTTGCGCATCACGGCTTTGCGGCGCTGGGCGTTCACACGCGCGAAAGCTTTATCACCCGTTTTCGGTCTTCCAAATACCACCCTGCCAACGTGCACAATCACGCCCGCGGCGGGTTTGCGCGCCTCGCTCACCTCAATTTCCCAGCTTCCCGGCGGGTCTGAGGTTATTTTTCCGGTATCCGAGACCTGACCGCCGGATTCAACATAGAAGCTGGTATCTCCGAGCAAAACTTCCACCTCATCATCCGCCTGAGCTTCCTGCAAGGGCTGCGCGTTCTGGAAGAGCGCCAGCAGTGTGGTAGGAACAACGTAACGGTCGTAAGGGTCATAGCCCGCGCCGGATTCCGGCAGGGCGTGGGATTTCACCAGTTCCCGCAGCACGCGCTGATAATTTTCAGCGTCCTGCCCGCCCATCTCGCCAAACGCCTTCCCCGCGCCGCTGGCAGCCCGATGGGCTTCCATACTCGCGAAGAAGCCGCTCTCATCCACGCTCAAACCTTCCTCGCCGAGGATATCGCGCGTGATTTCCAGCGGAAAACCCAGCGTGGCGTACAGGTCAAAGGCTGCTTTTCCATTTAATACTATTTCGCCGCGGGAACGCATGCCGGCAATCAGGCGGTTAAGTTCAGCGAAGCCTGCATCCAGCGTTTCGGCAAAGCGCCGCTCTTCGCGCGTCAGCGTGTCCATAATCAGGGTTTCGCTGCGCTTCAGCTCGGGGTAAGCTTCCTGATAGTTGCTGATAACCCGCGCGGCAACTTTTGCCATGAATGGTTCAGTCAGATTCAGTTTCCGGGCGAAGCGTGCCGCGCGGCGGATAATCATCCGGCAAATATAGTTGCGCCCCAAATTGCCCGGAACAACGCCGTCGGCAATCAGAAAGGCTGCCGCGCGCACATGGTCCGCGATGACGCGGTAAGGCGTGAGGCTTTCGGCCCTTTGCGCGTCGGTTTGCCCGGTCAGCCGCTGGACCTCGTCCAGGAGCGGTGAGAGCAAATCGGTCGCGTAGTTGCCGTTCACGCCCTGAATAACCGAAACGATCCGCTCAAGACCCATGCCGGTATCCACGTGCTTTTTAGGCAGCGGCGCCAGGTCGCGCTCAGAAAGCCGGTTGTACTGGATAAAGACGTTATTCCAGAGCTCCGTCCAGCGTCCGCAGTCCGCGTTCACGTGGCAAACATGCTGCGGGTCGTCCTTCCGGGAACAGGCTTCCGGGCCAAAGTCGTAATGGATTTCGCTGCAAGGCCCGCAAGGTCCGGTATCCGCCATTTCCCAGAAGTTGTCTTTCCGCCCATAGAAAACCAGATGCGTGGGGTCAAACCCCGGTTGGCTCAGCCAGATTTGCGCAGCTTCCGCGTCATCCGGTATTTGCCCGTGTTCATCCTTAAACGTTGTCGCCCACAGCCGGCTTTTATCCAGACCCCAAACCTCGGTCAGCAGTTCCCAGGACCACGAAATGGCTTCCTGTTTGTAGTAATCTCCAAAAGACCAGTTGCCGAGCATTTCAAAGAAGGTGTGATGTGTATTATCCCGGCCGACCTGGTCCAGGTCGTTGTGTTTGCCGGAAACGCGCATGCATTTCTGCGAGTCCACCGCGCGGGTATATGGGCGGGTATCCGTCCCCAGGAAGACGTCTTTGAACTGCACCATGCCCGCGTTTGTAAAGAGCAGGGTGGAATCCCCGCCCGGGACCAGCGAAGCGCTGGGGACGACGGTGTGGCCGCGTTCCACAAAAAAGTCAATAAAAGACTTCCGAATTTGATTACCAGTTAAAGGCATACAGAACTCCGTTTGAAGGGTTTTACAGAATAAAAATTATACTGTATATCCGTCTGGAAAAAAGTTGCCGCGCTATGATTATCCGCGTCAGGTCCGCAAGGAAAATATCAGGTAAAATTTCAAGGCGTTACTTGTGGATGGATTGTAAATGGAGTAAGGAAATGCGTGTGCTCAACCAATTGACCAGTCTGCCTGGTGAACGTGGCGAAGAAGCCAGCATTCGCCTTGCCGAAACCATCGCCGCCGCCCAGGATGCGGAAGCTGTGCAGGAACTCATCGCAGCACTGCCGAAGGCTTCGGCCGCGCTCTCCAGCGATATCATCAAGACGCTCTACGAAATTGGCAAACGCCAGCCCGCCCTGATTTCTCAATACGCAGATGTGTTCCTTGGGCTGCTGCGCGCAAAAAACAACCGCCTGGTTTGGGGCGGCATGATGGCCTTGGAAACTATCGCGGATAGAAGCGCGAATGCTCTCTTCGGACAGGTGAAGCTGATTGAGGAAAGCATCCAAAAAGGGTCTGTTATCACCCGGGACGCGGGTATTGGCGCCCTTGCGAGGCTTGCCGCCGCGAAGCCGGAGTATGCAGAGAGCATTATGCCTTTCCTGCTTGAACACCTGCGCGCTTGCCGCCCTGCCAGCGTGGCACAGCACGCAGAAAAAACATTCCTGTGTGTCAGCCCTCTGTATGCCGGGGCTTTCGCCGAAGTTCTGCGTGAGCGGCTTCCTGACCTGAGCGAAGCCCAGGCGCAGCGTGTGAACAAACTTCTCAAGAAAACCATGAAAGCTGCCAAATGACCCCTTTTACCTGGACGCTCGAAGCCGTTGACGGGAACGCCCGCGCCGGTACCTTCGCCACCCCGCACGGTTCAATTCGGACCCCCGTCTTCGCCCCGGTGGGCACCCAGGCAACTGTCAAATCCCTGACGCCGGCTCAGGTGGATGAATTGGGCGCTCAGATGGTGCTCGCCAACACTTACCACCTTTTTTTGCGTCCCGGGGATGAATTGGTAGCCGAAATGGGCGGGCTGCACCGCTTTATGGCCTGGAACAAGCCGATTCTGACCGATTCGGGCGGTTTTCAGGTCTTCTCCCTGACCGACACGCGCAAGATTGATGACGACGGGGTCACTTTCAAGTCCCATATTGACGGTTCGCTGAAGCGCCTCAGCCCGGAAATATCCATCCGCATCCAGGAAAACCTGGGCGCGGATATTATCATGGCGTTTGACGAGTGCGCCGTGCCCACGGATTACGCCTACTCCCGGCTGGCGATGCAGCGCACGCACGCCTGGGCAAAACGCTGCCTGGACGCGAAACGGCGGGAAGACCAGGCCCTGTTTGGGATTGTGCAGGGCGGGGTGTTTTCCGATTTACGCGCCGAATCCGCGCGGGAAATCAGCGCGATGGGATTTCCCGGGCACGCCATTGGCGGGCTTTCGGTCGGCGAGTCCAAAGCGGATATGTACCGCACCATTGCCGAAGTGAACAGCATCCTGCCCGCGGATAAGCCGCGCTACCTGATGGGCGTCGGCACGGTGGAAGATTTAATTGAAGGCGTGCGGCGCGGTGTTGACATCTTTGACTGCGTCCTGCCCACCCGGCTGGCACGCCACAACAGCGCGATGAGCATGCGCGGACGCCTGAACCTGATGAACGCCGGCTACGCGCGCGATGAACGCCCGATTGACCCGGACTGCGCCTGCTATACCTGCCGGCATTTCAGCCGGGCATACCTGCGCCACCTGGTCAACGCGAAGGAAATGCTGGCCGCCGCGCTGCTTTCCATCCACAACCTTCACACTCTCGTCCAACTCGCTGAGGACATGCGCGCGGCAATTTTGGATAAACATTTTGAGCAGTTCGCGCAGGACAAACTGGCGCGGCTTTCTGCCAAGGAGACTGAAAAATGACATTAATTCAAGCGCTTATTCTCGGTATCGTGCAGGGTTTGACGGAATTCCTGCCCGTCTCTTCTTCAGCGCACCTAGTTTTGGTGCCGTTTCTGCTCAACTGGAAACTTGACCCAACCCAGGCTTTCGTTTTTGACGTGCTCGTCCAACTGGGCACCTTAGTCGCGGTCATTGCGTACTTTTGGAAAGACCTGCTGGCTGTCCTGAAAGCCTGGACAGCCGGCATCCGTTCGCGTCAGCCCTTCGCGGAGGCGGAAAGCCGGCTCGGTTGGTTTGTAATCCTGGCGACAATCCCCGCGGGTTTGGCCGGTTTGCTGCTGAAAGACAAGGTGGAAGCCGCCTTCTCCAATCCGATGCTGACCGCCCTGATGCTGTTCATCACCGCCATCTTGCTAACCCTGAGCGAGGTGCTCTCAAAAAAGACGCGCGAAACCTCGGAACTGACCTGGCTGGACAGCCTCATCATCGGCGCGTTTCAGGCTGTTTCAATTTTCCCGGGGATTTCCCGCTCTGGTGCCACCATCTCTGGCGGGCTCTTCCGCGGGCTCAAGCGCCAGGATGCCGCGCGGTTTTCATTCCTGCTGGCAATTCCGATTATGACCGCCGCGGGGGTGTTGGCGCTGAAAGATCTTTTGGCTGTGCCGGGGCTGGCGTCTTTTCTGCCCGTGGTGCTCATTGGTTTCGTTGCTTCCGGGCTAATTGGTTATTTCGTCATCCGTTGGTTCCTGAATTTTCTGAAAACTAAAAGCCTGCTGCCATTCGCGCTCTACTGCGCGCTGCTCGCGGTGGCCGTCTTGTTGATATTGGGCGTCCGCTAAATGGCCTTCCTGGCTCTGGTATTGCCAGCCTGGTCAAACACCAGCAGCCCGCGAGGGCGCAGCGCACTTTGCGGAGAGTGTTTGTCGGTGACAATTACTTCGGGCAGGTCGCCCGGAAAATACCGGTGGACTTCCGGATGAAGATGCCGCCGTCCCGATTTATCCTGCGGGTAAAGAACGCCGTCATTTCTCCAAACTGCTCCTTGCTAAAGCAGTTTTGTCCGGCAGGGGTACTGTAGACATAATCCGATAATCGCCTGGCATCCGTCACCCATAAATCGCTCGCGTATGGAGTCAATTCAACGTTTTTAAAAAACGCGTGAAACTGTTCCCAGCCGTTTTCCAGGCTGAAAGGTCGGCTCATCGCGGTCTCAGCCTCAAAGCGCGGATCGAATTCACGCAGCAGAATGTCAAGCTCAAGCATATGCGCCGTGCCGTTGGTCGCTGCGACGAGTCTGCCGCCTGGTTTGAGGACGCGGGCAGCTTCCCGGATGGCGCGTGCTGGGCTGGGCACGTGATACAACATATGGTTGGCAATTACCGCGTCAAACACCTTTTCCGGAACCGCCAGAGTCTGAGCCTCCTGGGCAAGCAGAAAGAACCCGCGATAGTCCGCCAAAGCCTTCCGCGCGCCAGCCAACATTCCAACAGACAGGTCAGATAAGGTAAGCCGGGCGCCTTCCGGCAGGCGCTTGAGGCTGCTTTGCCACTGCGCCGCCGGTCCGCAGCCCAGTTCCAGGATTTCCTCCCCGGCTGCCGGGTTCAGCTGCTCAAACACAAAGTCTGCCCAATCCTGGCGGGCGGTGCTGAAGAGTATATGAATCGCGATGCGGGAATTGAGATTGTCCGGGTCGCGGTATTGAAATTTCCGTAAATAGCGCGGGTCATTTATGGTCATGTTAGGCTCGTTTGGTTTCATCTGCAGTTTTACCACACTGCGGTCAGCCTGAGTCCCCACTCCAAAATAAAACGGATTTTTGTACTTTAGGATGAAGTAAATCGCGTTCACAGCGCCTCGTTCAAAAAATCAGCATCTCAAATCGAAAAAAGAGGTTAATTCCTGTTCAGCCCGTGAGGGTGTCGGCCGCCAGGTCGCGTTTCAGCCTGTGAGAGCGATGAACGGCAGTTCTCCCCGCGCCCTCGGATAGGCCGGGAACATCATTTGCCTGCGGTTCTTACACTCGCGCTTGTCTCAGACCTAAGCCTAAACCCAGCCCAGAGCAGACTGCCGCGCCAGATTGTTCAGCCGCGGTTTTCGGAAACCCCAAAGGTCCGCAATCCTTCAACTTGAAGCTGCCTGGGGAGAAACCGCAGAAGCAGCGCACTGCGCCCTCCAGGTCTCCAGCTAAGGTTGTCGAAAAAGCATAAGCAACTATTCCGATAAGAATTTCCGGAACCAGTCATTACCAACTTGCCAGGCTCAATTCAATTTGGGTTTCTTGGTTTCGTTTTTAACCGCGGAATCCTGAAACGCGGACTTTTTTATGGTTATCTTGACAGAAATACCACTCGATGTAAAATAGTATCCAGTTAATTTTCTTTTAGTTAGGAATGGGAGAAATCATGTCAGAACGTTTGGTTGGAACCATCAAATGGTTCAGCGCCCCCAAGGGGTATGGGTTCATCGGCCAGGAATCGGGCGAAGATGTTTTTGTTCATTTTTCAGCAATTGAGATGGATGGATACAAGCGCCTCAGGGAAGGGCAGCGGGTTGAATTCTCAATTGAAGACGGTGCCAAGGGCAGGCAAGCCGCCCACGTGGTACTGCTTGAGAAGTAAAATATCCTTTAACCTACAAAAACAGACCGGAAGACCGGTCTGTTTTTTTTAACATTCAGCGGCTCACTCTTGGCGTGCCGCCAAGGCGGCAGCCATCCTTTTCAGCGCCTCTTCCAAGACGGCCCGCTGGGTGCCGAAGTTCAGGCGGACAAAGCTTTCCCCCTCTGGGCCATAATCCGCTCCGCAATTCAGACCCACGCGAGCGTGTTCCAGGAAGAACTTCTGGGGGTCAGGCTGCAGGTTCAAGTTTCGGCAGTCCAACCAGGCCAAAAAGGTGCCTTCCGGCCGGTGCATCTCCACCCCCGGCAGTTCCGACGCCAGGGTTTCCATCAGGAATTCCCGGTTCGCTTGCAGGTACGCAAGCAGTTCCTTCAGCCAGGCGTCCCCGTGTAAATACGCGGCGCGGGCCGCGGTCAGCGCCAACAAATCCGGTCCACTCACCAACCCGTTCCTGAAATCACAATACTGGCGCGCCATTTCCGGGTTGCTGATAACGGCCACAGACGCGAACAAACCGGCGATGTTATATGTCTTGCTCGGCGCCAAAAGCGTCAGGGTGTTATCCGCCACTTCCGGGTCGAGCGAGGCAATCGGAATATGCTGATGGTCGTCAAACACAATGTCGCAGTGGATTTCATCGGAGCAAATTAATACCTTGTGCCGCAAACAAATTTCAGCCAGTCGGGTCAGTTCCTCGCGCGTGAAAACCCGACCCGTCGGATTCTGCGGGTTGCAAAGAATATACATACCAACGCGCTCATCCTGGATTTGTTTCTCGAACAGGTCAAAGTCGATATGATAAGAACCATCCGAGCCGCGCTGTAATGGATTGGTCACATAAGGAACACCGGCAGATTTGGGCGCGCCAAAGAACGGCGGGTAGGCTGGGGTGTTGAACAAGACTGAAGCGCCGGGTTTACAAAAAGCGCGGACGGCAAGGTTGAATCCGGTCACAATTCCGGGGACGTAACTAATCTGGGTTGGCAGCGGTTTCCAATAAAAATGGCGCTCAAGATAATTCACCACAATTTCAGCCAAATCCGCGGGGGGAGCGCCATATCCGAATATGCCGTGGTCAACCCGCTGGTGCAGCGCGTCGATAACCGCGGAAGGGCTGCGGAAGTCCATATCCGCCACCCACAAAGGCAGCACGTCTTCCGGGAAGAGCCTCCATTTGATACTCTCGGTGTTCCTGCGGTCCATAATCCTTTCAAAATCCATGCCTGCGCCTCCGTTTTTTATGTCTGTTTATTCTAACTCCAATCCGCCCGGTCGGAGCCAAATTCCCGTTTCGCGCGTTCCCGATCGCGAAACTGGTATACTCATGGCATGATTAAGCGCGTTCAGGCATTCCTGCAGCTCATCCGTCCGAAGGATTTCCTGTTTCTCGTTTTAGCCTACAGCTTGCTTGGCATCACCGTCGCGCAGGGCGAATTTGGAATTCGTTTTATCCTCTTATGCGCCGCGAATTTTTGCGCGGTCGCCTTCAGCTTCATCTATAACCAGCTGGCAGACGCGCCTGCCGACACCTTTGACGAAAACGCGTCTTCGTCCAACCCCATCGCGCAGGGTAAAGTCCTTCCCGCGGCAGCTGCCGCGGCGGCTTTTGTGAGCGCGGCTCTCGCGCTGGCGCTCTTTGGGCTGCTGGATTGGCGCCTCCTCCCGGTCGGCTTGATTCTATTGGCTCTTGGCGCCTTATATTCCTCTCCGGGCACGCGGGTACGCGGCATTTCCATGTTGGACCTGGCCGGGCACAGCTGGCTGTTGGCTCCGGCGGTCGCCGCCACCGGATATCTCACCTTTCAGCCGCGCTTCACCTCCGAGCTGCTCTTTTTGCTGCTGGCGGTCACATTTCTCAGCCTTCTCGGTGAAATTACGCGTGAGCAAAGCGCCCTGTCTAAGCTGAACACGCTGCCCGCCCGGCAAACTGTGTTGAACATCAGCCCCAGGGCAGCCCGTTTCCTCATCCTGCTCTGTTCAGCCGGCGCGCTGCTGAGCGGCGTGATCTTGTTGTTTTTCCTGCGCGCCCTGCCCCTGCGTGCCGTGATTTTCATCCTGATTTGCGCCGGGATTTTACTAATTCCCAATCTGCTCAAACTCAGCCGCCAAACAGATGCCCCCCTGAAGCATTTATCCCTCTATGCCCCCCTGGAAAAAGCAGTGGCCTTGGGTCTGTTGGTGGAGTATCTGACCAGTTTCTTGATTAAAATTATTTCATGGTGAATAATGGCCGCCCCAACCCCTCCCCTCCCCGAAATTAAACTCCTGGCGCCCGAAAACTGGCGTGAATATGCCCTGTTGGACAGCGGTGAGGGCAAAACCCTTGAACGCTTCGGCCCCTACCTGTTGATTAGCCCTGAACCGCAGGCTGTCTGGAAAAAATCACTGCCCCCGGCGGAGTGGCAAAAGGCGCACGCGGTTTTGCGGGAAGAAAACAAAGAGTACGGCGGTTCGTGGCAAGCTCTTAAACCCATGCCCAAAGCCTGGGAGCTGCGCTACCAATCCCTCACCTTTCAACTGCAATTGGGGACGTCCCGGCATATCGGCGTTTTTCCCGAGCAAGCCAGCCATTGGGATTGGATTATGGAACGCGTGCAAGCCGAAAGACGCCCACTGCGCGTCCTCAACCTTTTTGGCTATTCGGGGTTGGCAACCCTGGCAGCTGCCAGCGCCGGCGCTGAGGTCACCCATGTGGACTCTTCGAAACACGCCCTGAACTGGGCCAGCTACAATCTCAAACTCTCCGGTCTGGCAGACAAACCCGTCCGCTGGATTGCCGAGGATGCCCTGAAGTTTACCCAGCGCGAAGCCAGGCGCGGAAACAAATACGACGGATTAATCCTGGACCCGCCCAAATTCGGCAGAGGCTCTCAGGGTCAGGTGTGGGATTTTTTTAAGAAACTTCCGGACCTGGTTGAAGCCTGCCGCGTGGTGCTTGCCCCAAAAGCCAGTTTCATTGTATTTACGACTTACGCGATATCCGCCTCAGCTTTGGTCACTTTACAGGCGGTTCAGGATATTACCGGCAATAAAGGAAAAGCGGAGTGCGGCGAGCTGGTGACCCGCGAGCAAAGCGCCGGACACATCCTGTCGCACGCCCTCTATACGCGCTGGACGCCGTAAACGCTCAGGCTGCTTCTTCGGGCAGCCGCATCACGAGCACCTTGTCGACCCGGCGCCCATCCATGTCTACGACTTCGAACCGGTATGTATCCCAGGTAAAGGTTTGTCCAACCCTGGGAATGCTGCCCAACTGATTCATCACAAAGCCGCTCAGCGTCTGATACCCCGCGCGTCCTTCATCCGGAAGTTCGTCAAAATCCAGCAGTTCCTTTATTTCGTCGATAGGAAGCATGCCGTCCAACAGATAAGACCCATCGGCGCGTTGGACGACCTCCTGCTCCTGATCTTCCGAGTCAAGCGGAATCTCGCCCACGATCGCTTCCAACACATCGTACAGCGTGACCATGCCCTGCACCCCGCCGTACTCATCTATTACCAGCGCCTGGTGCGTTCCGGTGGCGCGAAATTGTTCAAAAACCTTCAGCGCTTGCATATTCTCGGGCACAAACATCGGCTCCCGGATATAGTCGGTCAGGTGGAAATTTGGACTGTGCAAATCAATTCCAATTAATTCTTTTACGTTAACCATGCCCAGTACGTCATCCAGACTGCCCCTGCCCACAGGAATGCGCGAATACTCGCTGTGCATCAGCTCAGAAATAATCGTGTGCTGATCGTCCTCAATATCAATCCATTCCAGGTCTGTGCGCGGGGTCATAAGCACATCCACGCGCCGATCCCCCAGGCGAAAGATACCTGAGAACATATCGGATTCTGTTTGCTCAATCAAGCCGATATCGCGCCCCTGCTCGATGAAAACCTTGATTTCGTCTTCGGTAATGCTGGGTTCCGCCTGGGTATCAATCCGTAAGAGCTTGATTCCCAGGCTAGTAGAAGTGCTCAGCAGCCTGGTAAGCGGACGCATCAGGCGGGTTAGTTTGCGAATCGCCGGGGAAAGCTGACAGACAACATCCTCTGGCTTGCTGACCGCAATCCGCTTTGGGATTAATTCGCCCAGGACAATGGAGAAATAGGTGATTACAACGACAACGAATATCAGGGCAACTGTATCCGCGGCAGGAGCCAACCAGGATACCTTGTGGAGCACCTCCGCCAGAGGATTAGCCAGCATCGCTCCGCCAATACCACCCGCCAGGGTGTCAATCATCGTAATCATGATTTGAATGGTCGAAAGATACTGCTGGTTAGGGTCCTTCAGAAGTTCCAGCGCGTCCGCCGCGCCGCGATTGCCGTCATCGCTGCGCTGCTGCAGCCGCGTTTTTCGCGCGGAGACCATCGCGATTTCGTACTTGGCAAAAATCCCGTTGAAGTAGAACAGGACGGCGATAATGAGAATGTTAGCGTATACCGGCATAGTTTACCTTCCTCTGATAAGCATCGGGGTCAACCCGATGACAGGAAATTTATCGGAGGAACTGCCGCAATTCTACCAGATATGCGTTTATGGCACAGCCGCTGAGGGTGCCCCTGAAGGTGTTTCATCCCTTCGCCGCAAAGAAGGACGGAGGTCAACCATCGTTTCCCTGCTTGGTTAGTCCCATTGAGAGGGCTGGTCTGTGCTTTTTTTCCGCCATCCTGGCTGGCTGCCCCATAAGCTCAGCTGTCAGCCCGGCTGCTGCCAGAGGCTTCTTCCGCCGCGAGGCGCCGTGCCGTTTGCCCGCGCAAGCCAGCGTTCAATCCCGCGGTCAAGCTGTTCAAGGTTTAGAGCGGGGACGGCCGCCTCCTCAGTCCATGTCACGGGCTTCTGAAACAGGTACCATGCGGATGAATCATCATTGCCAAGGATCAGGTTACCATCTCATCCGGAAGGAAGTCAGTCCGGTTGTGGTAAACCAGGAGATAGCGCGCTTCCTGAATGGAAAATCGCGTGATGGCGCAGTTGTTCAGCTCAATCTGATAAGGAAGCACGTGCTGATTGGGCTCATCCAGGTCGAGGCCAAAAACAGCCCGGAAAATGCAGGCGAAAAAACCGCCGTGCGTGATTACCCCGACCCGATCCGCTGTGTTGCCGTGCCTGGCAAACAATAAGTCCAACATTCGCTGCGCGCGCGGCACGCGCGCGGCCCGCTCCTCCCTGCCGCCCTGCCACCAGCCCTCGTCAGGGATAGGTTCCAGCAATTTGAGCCGGGGGTAGGTTCGCTTCAGATAAGCAGGGGTCAATCCGTGTTCAATGCGAATGCTGCTGACCCCATCGATGACCTCGTCATAGTAAATTCCGCCCACCTCGTGCAAATCTGGTACACCAAAAAGCGGGACATCCAAGATGCTGGCGATGATGGAGCCGGTCTGCACGGCGCGTTCCATCAGGCTGCAGTAAAGGTGGGTCAGACCATATTCCGCGCGGTTCTGAAAGCCTTTTCGCATAATGGGGGCCGCGATGGCGCGGCGCGAGAGAAAGGCACCCGTCAGCTCAGCCTGTTTCTGTCCTAATTCAGTCAGCTTCGGGTCAGACCGGCGGTTCCCCAGGTCATAATCCTCCCCGTGGTATAGCGCGTTGTTTTCGGATTGTCCGTGACGAATGAAGTAAAGTTCCATAAGCCTTCCAGTTTTCGATTTGTAATACTTTATCATAGAATACCGCGCAGGTCGGCTGCCTGGAGGTTCATTGAGGATTCGGGGAAGCGTTTTACGCGCTGGGTTTGGTTCACCCCGAAACCTCCGGCCGCAAACCATTCCAATAAACCCAAGCCATAGAACGTGCGTTTCCGTTCCGTATTTTTTTAAACTTTTTTTATCCCCTTTGCTGCCCTTTCCAACCAAAAACTCCTTTCTTTTTCATTTGTCTGCCAACCTTTGAGACGCGCGCGGCAGATAAATAATGATTTTCTGACCATTCTGTTTTCATAGGGTATAATAGTATGGATTTACTGGATGAGATGGAAATGGAAAACGCATTAGCCACTGGAAGTGAACCCGCATCGGACGATCAGTCTGGTCCTGCAAGGCGACCCGGGCATCAAACCTCATCCTTCGCCGCAGTCCTGTAATCTATCGGGACCAGGGGAAGGATAGGCTTCCTGCCCCCTGAGGTGTTTGCTACCAACCGCATAATTTACTAAATTTACTTTTGAGAGGTGTATGATGATTTATTTAAGTCAGCTTATCGACCAGAAGGTTTGGGACGGATTCGGACACGTAGTCGGGAAAATTGACGACATCATGGTGAACGCGACAGAAAAGAGCGCGCCGCCTCTCTCTGCCTTGGTCCTGAAAGGCGCCCCCGAAAATAAAAACCTGATTGACGCGAAGTCCATCGCCAGCCTTTGGCCCAGTATCACCCTCAAGACCGACATTTCCAAGCTTGTCCCCTACACGCCCAAGGGTCACGAACTGCTCCTCAAACAGCGCGTGCTCGACCAACAAATTGTGGACACCGAAGGCAAGCGTCTGGTGCGCGTGAACGACCTGCAAATCGCCCGCAAGGGAGAATGGTTCTACCTCACCGGCGTGGATGCCAGCACAAATGGTTTGCTGCGCCGGCTCGGACTGGAAAGTATCGGCAAATCTATTGCCCGCACATTCAAAAAAGAAGCCAAAACCCATGTGATTCCATGGGAATTCGTCGCCTCTATTGAACACGATGACCCGCTGCGCCTGAGCGTTTCCCAGTCCCGACTGGTTCAGATGCCGCCTGCGGATATTGCCGCAATCCTCGACGACCTCGACAGCCACACGAGCAAAGCGCTGCTGCAAGGTTTTCCCAACGAAGAGCTGGCAGACACTCTGGAACAAAGCTCTCAGGAAGTTCAGAAGGCTATCCTTTCGCATTTGCACCCCGAACGCGCGGCCGACATTCTGGAAGAAATGGACCCGGACGAAGCCGCGGATATTCTGGCAGATTTGGACGACCAGGTTAGCGAACGCCTGCTGACCCTGATGGAAGATGATGACGCTGAGGAAGTCCGCACCCTGCTCGGCTACCCTGAAAGGTCCTCCGGCGGAATTATGACCACCGAGTTCGCCTGGGTTCCCTACACCTACAATGTTGAGGAAGCACTTAGCCACCTGCGCTCCTCCGAAGAGGCGCTGGAAGATGAGTTTATGTATTACATCTATTTGTTAGATGAGCAGATGCAGTTGAAAGGCGTAGTCAGCCTGCGGGACCTGGTGACTTCCTCGCTGGATCAGCCGCTCTCCAAATGGATTGATGACGATATCGCGCAGGTAGCCCCGCTGGCGCCGCAGGAAGAAGCCGCCTATTTAGTCGCCAAATACGACTTGATGGCGCTGCCGGTGGTTGAACCTGAAAGCAAGAAGATGATAGGCATTGTGACGGTGGATGACGCGTTGGATACCGTTTTACCGACAGCCTGGAAGAAGAAACTGCCAAGATTCTCAGGAAGATAAACGGAGGGAATATGAAAAAACAAGTGAAATACCCTTTCTGGCTGCGGAAAATTTTTATCCTGTTCACCATTATCGGCCCCGGTCTAATTACTGCCAGCGCTGATAACGACGCGCCCGGCATTGCCACCTATTCCGTTGCTGGCTCACGTTACGGCTACAGCCTCATATGGCTGATCGCGGTCATCACCATTGGCGAAGTGGTCATCCTCGAAATGGCGGCGCGCATGGGCGCGGTCACCGGCAAAGGTACCGCGGATCTCGTTCGCGAACGTTTTGGCGTCAAAATCACTACTTTCGCGATGCTGGGGCTTTTTATCGCCAACCTCGGCACAACAATCGCCCAGTTTGCCGGCGTCGCTGCTGCCGGGGAGCTGTTTGGAATCAGCAAATACCTCAGCGTTCCAATTGCCGGGGCGCTCATGATTCTGCTGATTTTGAAAGCCGACTACAAATACGTGGAGAAGGCGCTCTTGATTCTCACCTTCGCCTCGCTCAGTTATATCGTCGCCGTGTTTGTCGTCAAACCAGATTGGGCGGCAGTCGGTCGGGGCCTGGTTCGCCCCGAGCTTATTCTGGACCGGGATTATATCCTTACAATCCTGGCTGTCATCGGCACAACCATCACTCCCTGGGCGATTTTCTATTTGCAGGCTTCTATCGCCGATAAGGGCGTGGATATGAGCAAATACGGGGATACCAAAATTGACGTCAGCTTCGGCGCTGCCTGGGGAAATGTCATCTCGGCATTTATCCTGATTGTAACAGCCGCCACGCTGCATCAGGCAGGCATCTTCGTCGAAAATGCGAAGGACGCCGCGCTCGCGCTTGAACCTTTGGCTGGAAAATGGGCAGGGCTGTTATTTTCGGTTGGCTTGCTGGGCGCTTCCCTTCTGGCGGTTTCGGTTCTTCCACTTTCGACAACTTACGCGATGTCCGAGGCGTTCGGTTTTGAACGCGGGCTGAACCGAAGGTTTAAAGAGGCGCCTTTTTTTTACGGAAGCTTTGCGTTTATCATTATTATCAGTATGCTCATCGTTCTGATTCCGGGTGTCCCACTCTTCCCCATTATGATCTTATCCCAGGCGATGAACGCTATCTTGCTGCCTTTGATACTATTCTTGATTCTAAAAATCGCGAATGATCCGGTCATAATGGGCAAGTACAAAAACAGCAAACTCACCAATATCCTCGCGTATAGTTTAACCGTGATGATTACACTCATCACGGCGGTCTTAATCGTGGAGCCCTTCCTGAACGGCTGATCTTCAGGGTATCAATCCCCTGAAAGGGCTTCTTTCGTTTGTCCTAAGCGCAAACTGGATAGAAGCGAGCCTGGTCGCGCGCCTTTCGGCGCGCGTTCCATATAACACCACCCCGCGAGGCGTCCGGGGTTATTAACCTTGCAAGGAAAGCATCGGGAGGCTGCCCCGCGGGCCTATTCGGCTAAGGCTGCCAGAAGCGCGTAAATGGAACTGACTTCGCGAGTTACCCCCTGCCAGGTCAAGCTCCAACAGTTCACGTTTCCAAGGGTTTTCAATTCAATCAGAGGTAGTTCGGGCGCGCCTTCAACCAACACTTCAAACCCAGCCCTGCGCAAGGCGCGGGCAGTCCACGCGCCTGCCAAGCCTTCCGCGCGAAACACTACCGGGCGGGCCTGGCGGCTGTCTTCCTCAAATTGACCGGTGAGCATGTTATAGCGCAGGTTAGCCTGACCGAAAGTATGTTCAAAGTGCCCGCCGAGGACCAGATCCTCCGGCGAGCCCTGCATCACATTGCCGCCGCGGTCCATCAACCAGATCCTGTCGGCGCTGCGCATCGCCAAATCCAGGTCATGCGTGGAAGTCAGCACAGCCTGCTGGTGTTCGCGCGATAAATCACGCAGCAGGTGCATAATGGATATCCTGCCCGGCAAATCCAGGAAGGCGGTCGGCTCATCAAGCACCAATAGGCGCGGCTCTTGCGCCAAGGCCCGCGCGATCATGGCGCGCTGTCTTTCACCGTCACTCAGTTTGTGCACCCCGCGTTCTTCAAAGCCCGCCAGACCAACAATATCCAGCGCGTGTTGGACGATTTTCCAATCATTGTCGCTCATGCGGTCAAAAAGACCGGTGAAAGGAAAGCGTCCCATCGCCACTAACTCTTTCACCGTCATCGCTCCGACGGTGATTGGGCTGGTCAGGACGACGCTTATCTGACTGGCCAGCTCTTTGCGGGTATATTTTTCGAGTCTTTTCCCGTTCAGGCTTATTTCGCCCCCCAAGGCGGGCTGCAAGCCTGTTAAAGTGCGCAGCAGGGTAGATTTCCCCACGCCGTTAGGTCCCACCAGGCAAACATACTCACCCTGGGCAAGGTTCAGATTTAAGCCAGCGGCAATCACCTGCCGGGGAGGCCTGGCATCCGCATACCCAATTTCAAGCGCTTTGGCGAGGAGCAGCGGCTTACTCATACGGCAAATGTCGCGGAATCGCGCTTGCGCCGCAGTACGACCCACAGCACAAAAGGCGCTCCAAATAAGGAGGTGACCACATTAATCGGCAGCACGAATTGACTACCGGGGATTTGGGCAATTACATCCGCGGTGACCGCGACAATCGCGCCAATGAGAATGACAGCCGGTATAAGGAGTTTGTGGTTGGAAGTCTTGAACAGATTCCTGGCAAGGTGCGGCACAGCCACGCCAATGAACCCGATTGGACCGCAAAAGGCGGTAACCGCGCCGGAAAGTATGGAAGCGCTCAACAATACCCAGACGCGTAAACGCGGAACATTCAGTCCCATCGTTTTGGCGTAGTCCTCGCCGAGCAGAAGGGCGTTCAAACCTTTCGGCAGGAGCGCGAGTATCCCCAAAGCGAACATGACCACCGGCACCAGCACCTGCAGCTGCTGCCAGGTTACGCCGTTAAACGCCCCATAAGACCAAATGCTGTAGGCTTTCACTTTCTCGGGGGCGCTGAAATAAATCAGCAGGCTGACCAGCGCGCTGGTGGCATGCCCGAACATCAAGCCGAGGATGAGCAGCGTGGTCGGGTTATTCACGCGCCGACCAACCAGCAGAATCAAACCCATAACCAAGCCAGCCCCCAGGGAAGCCGCGGCAACCAGGCCCAGTTCCCCCGCCACGCTCAGCATTGGGATAAACAGACCGCCTGCCAAACCGGCTCCCATAATCGCTATCGCGACCCCCAGGCTGGCGCCGGAATTAATCCCAAGGATAAAGGGGTCTGCCAGCGGATTACGGAACATGGTTTGCATCTGCAATCCGGAAGCGCTCAGTGCCGCCCCCGCCAAAATCGCGGTAATGATCTTGGGCAGGCGGTAGTCTTGCACAATAAAAACCCAGCTTTCTTTAACGCCGGGTTGACCGAGCAAAGCCCTGAGAATATCCCCGATTGGGATCCGGACCGAACCGAGCGAAAGATTGAGCGCGGCCGCCAGCAAAAGCAGCCCGCCCAGCAAGGCAAAGATGCCCGCCCGACGTGCCGCGGTTTTGTCCCTCAGCTCACGCATTCCTTCGCCCGGTTCCATATCCACCGATTACTGCAGTTGGCGGTAGTAGAAGAAATCGTGCCCCGCAGCCAGGTTCGGATAGAAGATTTTAATCAGGTCCATCAGAACCACATCCGGGTTGGCAAGGCCGCTTTCAAAGTAATCCGTTCCGCCCATTTCGTTCACCCGGGCGTTGTTGTTATATACTTTGCCTTCCTGGTAGGCGGTGAACTCAGCATAGCGCGAATCCATGGCAGCCAAACTGGCCAGGTCGCTGGCAAAGCCCACGTTAATCCAGTAATCCGCGTCTTTCGCCCTATCAACCACAACCTCAAAATCAATGGGCATGGCGCCGCTGCCTTCCAGGTCGTTCCACAGGTAATCCGCGCCGGCATCGCGCAGCAGAATCGCGGGATAACTCTCAGCTCCGGGCATATACCAGGTGCCTTCATACGCGGTGTTCACGAAAACAGTCGGCTTGGCGGCCTGCCCCGCTGTCAGCGCTTTGGCGTTCTCATAGCGCGCCGCCACAGCGTCAAAAATGCGGCCGGCTTCAACTTCCTTATCGTAGAAAGCCGCGATAAATTTTGACCATTCCGCCCGTCCCAATGGGTCCTGTTCCAGGTAATCCGAGTTAATCACCACCGGCAAGCCGGCCTGTTCGAGCACCGGATGGGTATCCCAATCGGGTGAGCCGGAGGCAGAGGTCATAATTACATCCGGAGCAAGCTCAATCAGCTTTTCAACATTGACGCCCGGGCCGCTGCCCACTGCCTCCACTATCCCGTTTGCCACCCATAAGCGCACGTCGGCATTATAGATATAATCCGCCGAATCCACCGCCGCAAGGCTGGGCAGTTCGTCGATTTGTTCCAGGAATGGCAGGTAGGTTGTGGATAAGGACACAAAGCTTTCGATGGGGGTAAAAATCACCAGCGCGCCGCCCAAGTCAGCTTTTGGCTCTGTGCCTTTTGGCACCAGCGCGTACTTCTGGGCTTCCGAAGCCCCCATCCAGGGCAGGGTCACGGTCAGCAGTTTATAGCCGTCCTCATATTCCAGCGTGAAGTTTTTCGCGTACTCAATGTTGACCTGTTCACTTTGCGTGGAGGTTTGAGCGGCAGCTTCAAGGGTCGGCGCCGCGGGTAAGGTTGAAGCGGGAGCCTCAATTTCTGCGATAGCGGCAGGGGCCTGGCAGGCAGACAGAACAAAAACGAACAGTAAGGCCAGAAGGGTCAGGTTTTTTTTCATATTCTCCTCATTGATAAAAAATTTGACCCCTTCTGGATTAGAAAGGGCTGAGAATATGAACAAATCTCACCCACCCTCTTAATCCGAGAAGGTTTTTGGGTTTTCCTGAGGACGGCTTCCTGACTTGTCTGGTCGACTTACAGTTGCGGTACAGCGCTGGTCTCGCACCAGCTTCCGCCATTACACCCTGGCATCCGGGCATCGGGTTACCTCAGGTTTTTCAATTGTGGGTCTAGTTTAGCATCTGAAACCTGGAAAGTCAATTGCTTGAACAGGTTCAATCGCGCGCGGGTCAGCCCTTCGTGAACAGGTTATGAAAGGAAGCTCCGGAAGGTGCCGCGCCAGAAGCCTGGAAGGCACGCAATTAGGTAATCGCACCGGGAAAATTGAGAGAGAAGCCGGTCCCCGCGAACAGCGCGGCCTCAAACAAGTCCTATCCGGTGCGCGCGCGGACGCGGGTCTTAGCCCGTCAATTGGCCCGCAACAAGCATATCTCCCCTCGATTCCAGCGCATCTCAACCGTTCTGACGCGAACCTGAGTGTTTCGCGGATATTCCATTGTAAAATTGGCGTATGAAGAGCCGCTACCTAAAAACGCTGTCAGAACCTGAGCTGGCGCGCTTTCAAACCCTGCAAGCCGGCAACGACTGCGCGCTGCACGCGATTTCCGCCGCGCTCGGGCTGCTTTGCGACCTTCGTTTGGACCCAAAGGAACTCGCCGCGGAAATCAACCGCCTGTGGTGGCGCGGAAAGTTCTATCGGGTTTTGCCCGGCTGGGCGGTGGCGCCGCCCATGCAAGCCCGCATTGTGAATTACCTCGCGCGTTCTCGCGCCCTGCCAATAAGCGCCCGCTTGCTGCACCTCAGCCCGGAAATCCTGCGCAACCTGCCGGACGACGACAATCTGGCCGCCCTGGTGACCATCTACTGGCACCGCGGGCGCGCCCCAGCCATCTACCGCGGGTCAGGCAGCTGGAACCACAACCAGAGCAAGAGCCTCGCCGGGCATACCATGCTCCTTGCCGCATTTGACCCGGAACACACCAACGCTGGCCATCTCCGCACGCCCTGGGGTTTCATTAATTCCTGGGCCGCGGCTGACGCTGAACTCTTTTGGATGGAAGATGAAGCTTTCCGGCGCGCCTGGGGTTTCAACCTCCCCGTCGTCGGCAGAAACGCGAGCGTGGTGATTGCCCGCTCAAATCAAAACCTCCCAATCGAATGAAACCCGCCTCACTTCTCCTCAAACTTTCCAAACGATACACATGGTCAATCGCGGTCACCATTCTGACCATGCTGGGCTTGGTCGCGGCGCAGCTCATCATACCCTGGCTTATTCGCGCCTTGATTAACACGCTCAGCACATCTTCCCTGGCCGGGCCGACCCTGGACAGCATCACCCGCCTCAGCGGCATCGCGCTGCTGGTTTTTATCGCGCGCGGATTTATGCAGTATGTGCGCTCTTTTCAGGCGCATATTGCTGGTTGGGGTGTGGTGGCCGACTCGCGCAAGCTGGTTTACCAACAGCTGCAGCGCCTCTCCCTGCGCTACTATGAAGATAAGCAAACCGGTCAGCTCATGTCCCGCGTGATTAATGACACTGAACTGTTCGAACGCATGATCGCGCACGCGCTGCCCGATGTGTTTGTGAACGTTGTGACCCTGATCGGGGTCAGCGCCATCCTTTTCAGCATGAGTTGGAAATTGACCCTGTTGACCATGGCCCCCATCCCGGTCATCGCGCTGACTTTGATGCTCTACGCGAAGATGGTTCGCCCCGCCTTCCGCTATCGCCAAAACGAACTGGGAGAGCTGAACGCGGTCCTGAACGACAGCCTCTCTGGCGTCCGGGAAATTAAGGCTTTCGCGCATGAAGACATCGCGATGGTTAAAGTGGGCGCGCGCATAGAAAATTATTTGCGCTCCAATCTCAAGGCGCTCAAAATTATGGCGGTCTTTATGCCTGTCCTGGATTTCGCCGCGGGAAGCGGGCAGCTGATTGTTATTTATTTTGGCAGCCGCATGGCGCTGGGCGGATCCATCCAAATCGCGGACCTGGTTGCCTTCTTTCTGTACCTGGACAGCTTTTACCAACCCGTGCGCAACCTGAACAACGCCTGGGAGGCTGTGCAGGAATCCATGGCGGGCTTTGAGCGCGTGGCTGAAATCCTGGATGAATCCCCCGAGATTGCCGAACCGGAAGAACCGGTCGCCCTACCAAAGCCGGTGCGCGGCGCGCTGCGCTTCGAGAATGTGAGTTTTCATTACACCCCCCAGGAGACCATCCTGAAAGACATCTCGCTGGATATCCCCGCCGGCAGCACCCTCGCCTTGGTAGGCCCGACGGGAGTTGGAAAGTCCACCCTGGCAAGCCTGATACCGCGCTTCTATGACGTATGTGGCGGAAGGATAACCCTGGACGGCGTGGACATCCGCAGCCTGGACACAAAGGAGCTGCGCGGTCAAATCAGTATGGTGCTGCAGGATGTGGTCTTGTTTCACGGCAGCATCCGGGAAAACATTCTGTTTGGCAACCCGCAAGCCAGTGAAGCGGAAATGCTCGCCGCCGCCAAAATCGCCAACGTGCAAGAGTTCATCCCCGCCATGCCGGACGGCTACGATACAATGGTTGGCGAGCGCGGCATCAAGCTCTCCGGAGGGCAAAAACAGCGCATCTCCATTGCCCGCGCGCTTCTTAAAGACAGCCCCATCCTGATTCTTGATGAAGCCACATCCGCGGTGGATACCGAAACTGAAATGTATATTCAGGAAGCGCTCGAACGTTTGATTCAGGGGCGGACCACCCTCATCATCGCCCACAGGCTCTCCACCGTGCGCAACGCCGACCAGATTGCCGTCCTGGTAGGCAGCACCATCACCGAACTGGGCACGCACGCCCAACTGCTCGCCCGGGAGGGGCACTACCACCGCCTGTACAGCATTCAACAGCGGTTGAATTGAGCGCTTTTCCATCGGCGCGGCGGCCTTCGGCGGTTGCAAAGGTTGGGCGGTCTAATCCAGAGGGAAAATCGTCTCAGGGTTCCGTTCCAAAACCACGGGGGTCACCTGGCCGGCGCTCAAATGAGCCAGTTGTTCATAAAACGCGTCCAACTCCTCATCGCGAAAACGCAGCATGAGCGTCACATCCGTCAGGAATTGACTCTCCAGCACCTCTGCTCCGCGGGCGGCTGCCAGGCGCTGGACTTGCTCAAACAGCGGATAAGGCAGCTGTACGCCAAGTGTGGTGGTGGGCACTTTTACCGCCCGGCGCGCCAGCTTCAGGACCGCACGCACCGCGTCTCCGTAAGCCTTCACCAGCCCGCCAGTGCCCAGCAGCGTGCCGCCAAAGTAGCGCGTCACCACCACTGCCGCGTCTCCCAGCCCGCTGCCCTGTAAAACCGCCAGGGCCGGCCTGCCGGCGGTGCCGGAAGGCTCGCCGTCATCCGAGCAGTGCGTGATGACGCTGTTGCCGTGCCCGATAACAAACGCCGGGACGTGGTGCGTTGCGTCCGGAAAGCGCTGGCGGATGCTTTTCTGGAAGGCGCGCGCTTCCTCGACGCTGAAAGCGGGGCTCAGGCTGGCGATGAAGCGGGAATTCACCACCAGGATTTCGGTTTCCGCCGGGGCGGCTGGGATGTGGTAGGGGCTCGTGGTCATCATCTGGCTCTCAGGGCTTAATCATAAACGGGAATGGGGTTTTCGGGGATTATTTGAATTCCCCACTGTGTCGGGGTTTATCCTGTTATTTCAAAGATCGCGCCGGTCTCCCGACCGCGCGCGGCGAAATCTCTCATACTCCCCCTGCCAGACATTAACCAATCCCGTTATCGCGAGGAGCGCAGCGACGCGGCGACCTGCTTTTCTGTCTGGCCAACCTTCAGATCGCGCCGGTCTCCCGACCGCGCGCGGCGAAATCTCTCATTCCCCCCTTCCAGGCATTAACCAATCCAGTCATCGCAAGGAGCGCAGCAACGCGGCGATCCGCCTTGCTATCCCTACAAACAATCTAAATGCCAAACGAGCAGGCAGTTTTTTTAAAGGGACGCTTCGCGGTGCCGAGCCCCCTTCGTGAATCCTGGCGCGTCCGACAGACTGGCAGTAGGGGCTCGAAGTGACGAATGAACCGTCCTTCGGGGATTAAAAATGGTCTCTATGCATGCAGCAGAAACCAGCCCAAATCCAATCCTCCGTGTTATATTTCTGAGCATTACTGCCGCAGCCCAAAAAACGGAGCCAGACCCATGCTCTACCTCTTCCTCGCCCTCAGCCTCCTCACCTTCCTGCTCTTCGGTTACGATAAAAACGCCGCCCGCCTGAACCAGCGTCGCATCCCCGAACGAGTGCTGCTGGGTCTCAGCATTCTGGGCGGCGCTGCCGGCGGTTTGGCGGGTATGCTCAGCTTCCGCCATAAAACCCGTAAATCATATTTCTGGATTATTCTGCTGGCAGCGCTCTGCCTACATATTTTCCTGCTTACGCGCAGCATGAACCGGATTTCCGCCTGAAACCTGAAATTTCGTCTCCACCCGAAATTAAGCTATAATGAAAAGATACTCAATTCTTTGCCTGCGCAAGGGATGTTTGATATGGTTGAAATTGAAAATATCAGCGAAATACGCCCCCGCGTCCTGGGTGAATTCCATGTTGACCAGTTCGTCCCCCGGACAGAGGCCATCGCGCGTGCTTTCGAATGGGGTAAAGAAGTGCACGGCGGTCAGCTGCGCCTTTCGGGCGAACCCTACTTTGAAACCCACTGCGGCTGGGTGGCCGGTTTCGTGGATAACCTGGTTCACAAAGAATCCTGGACAATTGCCGCCCTTCTTCACGATACCATCGAGGATACCGGAATAAGCCTCGCCAAAATCAAATCGCTATTCCCAGGCAGCCTGGGTCAGGAAGTCGCGCACATTATCGACGGCGTCACCAAAATGAGCAACCCGCGCGATGGCAGCTCCAGAGAAATGGAAACTCTCCGCAAGATTGCGATGTTCCGCGATCCAGCTGTGTTCGTGGTGAAGCTTGCCGACAAAAGCCACAACCTGATGACTTTGAATTACATGTCCAAAGCCAAGCAATGCCAAAAAGCCAGCGAAGCTATCCGCTCCTACGGCAAACTGGCAGGTATCCTCAATTGCTACCGCTGGCGGCGTTGGATCGAAGATATGGCCTTCCCATACGCCGAACCAGATTCCTATGATATGGTGAAAACCAAAATAGACCGCGACCCGCGCCTGAATCTGAATTTCATCCGCTACTACCTGGGCGAGCTGGGCCGCTTGATGGAATCCGAAGGCATAGACGGCGCGGTGCGTTTCACCGTCAACGGCTATTGGCAGGCATGGGATAAGCTGCAGCGCATGGCCCGCGCCCGCCGCACTTCCCTGGAAGACTTTTCCGCCGTCAACGACATCGTAAGCTTTCGATTGGTCGTGCGGGACAATGATGAAGCAGCCTGTTACAGGCTGCTTTCGCGTGTGAATCGCTACTTCAGCAAAAGCCTGGATCAGGACCGCTTCGATGATTACATCGCCTCGCCCCAAAACGGTTACCGCGCGCTGCAGGTGACCACCTGGCAGCCGGGCGTTGGCGCCTTGGAGGTCGCAATCGCCACGGAAGAAATGGAGGGGGAAAACACCTGGGGTGTAATCTATGCGGTTAACAACAACAAAGACATCAGTAAATACCGCCCTGTTCAAATCCTCACCCCTTACGGCGGCACGCGTTTCCTCCAGGAAGGCGGCACAGTGTTGGATGGAGTGGCTGCCATTCAAGAGTTTTACCTGGACAAAATCAGCAAAGTTTTAGTCAATGGCGAGGAACGCCACCTTTACGACACGCTCTCCCCGGGCGACGTGGTAGAAGTCGTCAGTACTGGCTCGCACCAGGTGCCAAAACCGGAATGGTTGGAGCATTGCGACATCTCCACAGCGCGTCGGCTGCGGATTGTACTCGCCCGGGCAGCGCTCAAAGAAGCCAGCAAAAAAGGCAGGACGCTGATCCATCCCCTCCTGGCAAAAAGGGGAATCCTGGACCTGGAGGACGTTTCCGCGTTGGCTCAGAACCGGGTGGAACAGTTATTGGGGCTCATGGCCTGCGCCAGCCTGGACGACCTGTATTCGGCTGTTGGTGGGGGCTCCATTTCACAATCTCAACTCGAATCCGCCTTAGACCTGGTCGGCATTTCCCGGGTCGGGTTGGGCTGGATAACCATCGAAGTTTCAGGTTCAAACACCGCCAACCGCCCCGGAGGGCTTGCTTATCTGGCTGGTTTGGTATCCGAAGCCGATGGCAACATCATCCGCACCGTGCACACTACCGCTGAGGATGGCAGTTTTTACCTGCGCCTGCTGCTCACCGGCATATCTGAAGCCGGGAAGCAGAAGCTTTCCGAAAGCTTTGCGAAAAGCCGTTTTCCATTGGACCGGGTGGAAATCGTCTGAGCCTTTCCCCGTTCTTATGAATTTGCTGTGTTTTTAGCTGCCCGGTCTGCGGCAGCCTTTTTTTGCCAAGTGCTGTGCTAAAATAACGCCAGGCGTACCAGGAGCTGACAGAAATTCAGGCTCCAGGCCGAATATCCACCTAATCGTGAGATTTCATGAAACTATTCAGAAGACACGCTTTCACCATTTCACTCCTCTTATCCCTGCTTACCTTTTTTGGATTGCTCTTTCCACAAACCGCGGCAGCCCGGTCAGCAAACCCCCAGGGGATTGGTCCGGAAGTAACTAACCCAACAGAAGACCTGAGCGGTGCCAAGGTACATGGTTACTACTTCTATTCCAATTCCTGCAGTCATTGCCTCGATATCCTGAAAAATATTCTTGAACCCTTACAGGCCGAAAACCCGGGCCAGATTGACATGCGCCTGCTTGAGCTGGGCAATCCGGACTATTACCGCGCGTTGTTGGCTGTGGAAGAAGCCTATCACGTGAAGCCCGAACAGCGCGGTCTTCCGACAGTGGTGTTGGGAGATAAAATCCTGATTGGTGAAGCGCCAAACAAAGACAACCTGGCAGAGCTCATCAAAGCCGGCCTCACGGGCAGCGGAATTGCCTTCCCTGACATTCCCGGCGTGAACCCTGAACTGATGGTATCCATACCCGTCTCAACCACCGGCGCGGAGCTCGAAGCCTGCACGACGGAAAACCCTGAGGCGTGCGCTGTAACCGCCCCGATTTACGCCGCGTATTTCTACCAGGTCGGCTGCAAAGAATGCAACCGCGCGGACGCGGATATTAATTACCTGCGTTCACAATACCCGCAGCTGATCGTTGAAGAATTCAATATTTATTCAGACACCCCTCTCGCGAACTGGATGGCAAAACGCAGCAATCGCAGCGCCGACCTGAAGGTCCCGGCTCTGTTTATCGGCGACCAAGCCTGGATTGGCGAGGGTGAAATCACCACCCGAAACCTGGAGCCAACCCTTCAAGCGCTGAGCGGCTCAGGTTCGCCCCGCTTCTGGGATAAGTTTGACGCGAGCCAGGCGACCGGCGAGCTGAGCGCCAGGTTCCAGTCCGCGGGGTGGCTGGCAATCCTGTTGGCAGGGTTGGTAGACGGTCTGAACCCCTGCGCCTTCGCCACCATTGTTTTCTTCATCTCCTACCTCACCCTCAGCGGTCGAAAAGGCAAAGAGGTAATCTTAACCGGCGTCAGTTTCACCATCGGTGTTTTCCTGACCTACCTGATGGTTGGTTTAGGCTTTTATAAGGTGCTTGACCTGATCAAAGGCACCCTGGCCATCATCAGCACAATCGTATACGCGTTCACCGCGCTGTTGTGCCTTGTCCTGGCGGCCCTCAGCATCAAGGATTTCTTCACTGCCCGTAAGGGAGAACTGGGCGATATGGCGCTCAATCTGCCCAAACCCCTGCGAAAACGGATTAATGCCACCATCCACGGCAGCGGCAAAATAGGGCATTATATTGTCGGCGCTTTTATCAGCGGCGTGCTCATCTCGTTTTTGGAGTTGGCGTGCACCGGACAGATCTATCTGCCCACCATCATCTTCATGAGCAGTGTCCCGGAACTGCGTATTAAAGCCGTCGGCTACCTGCTGCTCTACAACCTGATGTTCATCATCCCACTCATCGTAGTTTTCATCCTGGCATACTACGGCACAACCTCCAAGCAGCTCTCCGCTTTCCTCAAGAAGCATGCCGCGGCGGTCAAGTTAGGTATGGCGGCGGTTTTCCTGACGCTTGCCATCTGGCTCATCCTGACGCTGCTCAAATAAAACAACCAAAAAACGACCTGGTGTACCAGGTCGTTTTTTTTATGATCAATTCTGCTTCCGGATACCGGCGCTTTTGACCAGTTTTGCCCAGGTGCTGATCAGGTGCACTGAGCTGCCAGAAATGCGGGTCATTTGCCGGGATTCGCGCAGCGCTTCCCGCAGCGAATCCGCACTGGAAAAGTCAGGCATCCGCAGCAGCGCCCTGCCGAGCTCCAGGGTGCTGTGCGCGTCAGAGCCGGTCATTTCGGGGAGGTTGTGCTCGCGGGCAAAGGCCCGCGCCGCCTGGTTAAATTCCGGCTTAAGGCAGCGGGCATTAAACACTTCAATCGCGTCCAGGTGCGGCGCGAGCGCCGCCAGGGTGCTGATGTTCCAAGCCGAACCGCGGTATGGGTCAAAAGGATGCGCCACGCTGATAAACGCGTTTTGTTCGCGCAGCCGCCGCACAACTTCCATGGGTTCCAACCCGGCGGGGATTTCTTCGGTCAGATAGTAAGCCAAAATCTCGCCTTCGGTCGTCTGAATTTCTTCACCCACCACAATTTCGTCAGGCGCCATTGCCTGCGCTTGCAGAGCGCCTTCCAGGCGATTGTGGTCGGTCACTGCCACCTTATCAATGCCTTTTCTGCGGCAGGTCATGAGCAGCGCCTTCAGGCTCATCAAACTATCGGGTGAATAACAGGTATGGCAGTGAAATTCAGCGCGAATAAAACGCGGGTTCATTCAAGGTAAATCCTGGGCAGTCTGTCCGCCAATCCGCAGACCACCTCGTAATTAATCGTGGACCAGCGCGCGGCGACTTCATCCACGCTGATGGTTTCTGAGCCCTGCGTGCCAATCAACACCACTTCGTCCCCAACCTTAGCCCCGGGTACCGCGTCCAATTGGAGCATGCATTGGTCCATGCACACGCGTCCGACCACCTTCACGCGTTTGCCGTCAACCAATACTTCCTGATTATCAATCCGGCGGAAGCCGTCGCCGTAGCCAATAGGCATCACGCCAATCCGCTCCTGGGCGCTGGTAATATACTTGGAGCCGTAACTGATACCGCTTCCGGCTGGATAACCGCGAACCGAAATCAGGCGGGCTTTCCACATAAGCGCGGGCTTAAACTCCGGACCCAAGGGCGTCTGCTGGGAAGGAGACATGCCGAAGATCGCGTTTCCCGGGCGAACCAGGTTGTAATGGGCTTCGGGATAATTGAAAACCGCCGCCGAATTCGCCGCGTGAACGACCGGCGGTTTCAAACCGGCGCTTTCCAACTCCACGAGCAGTTGATTAAAAACGCGGATTTGTTTGCGGGTGTAATCGGAATCCGGATCATCCGCCTGGGCAAAGTGCGTGAAGATACCTTCGACGCTGATCGGGCCTCCTCGCAGGGATTTTACAAATGGCAGGACGTCTTTTGGCAGCATGCCCAACCTGCCCATGCCCGTTTCAACCTTAACATGCGCCTTTAAAATGCCGCCGTTAATCCGCGCAAATTCAAAGTAACTGTGCGTCAGCTCCGGGTCTATCAGCGAAACCACAATTTGCTGGTCTATGGCTTCAGGAATCTTGGACGGCGGGGTGTACCCCAGTACGACCAGCTTGCAGGCAATCCCTGCCCGCCGGAGCGCCAGAGCTTCCTCAATTCGGGCAACACCGCACCAGGTCGCCCCGCCTTGGACAGCAGCCTGCGCCGCCGGTCTGGCGCCGTGCCCGTAGCCGTTCGCTTTGATAACCGCCATCACTTCCACACCCGTCAAATCCTTGATATAGGCGACGTTATGCCGGATGGCGTTCAGGTCAATTTCCAACCAGGTTGAGTAACTATTGATATCCACAGCAGCTAAGTATAATCCCCTCAAAAAATCCTTACAAGCCGAAAAACGCCAGTATCCGCGGATGCTCAGGGGAAAGGAGCAAGGTAAAAACCAGTCCGCGTCTTTCAGGGAGGTTCTCTTCGCTGGCTGGCGGGCGCGGTTTGGCGAGCCTCTTCCACTATATCCCTCCGCTCAAGTTTCCGTTCGGAAGACCCAGCCCAAAACCTGAGCGCTGCTGAAACGTTCAGCAAATACCGCCGCACGCCTTCCGCGCTGAAAACACCCGCCAAATTACTCCATGCTTTGCCTTCCAGCCAAGGCCCTCAACAGGGTATTCTGGTCGGCATATTCAATGTCGCCCCCAACGGGCAGTCCGCGCGCCAAACGGCTCACCCTGATCCCAAGCGGCAGGATGCGCTGCTGCAGGTAGAGCGCGGTCGCGTCCCCTTCCATGCTTGGGTTTGTGGCGATAATCACCTCGCTCACCTTTCCGTCCTTCAGGCGTTCCAGCAGCGGGAAAATCTTAATCTGGTCCGGGCCAATCCCCTCGATTGGGGAAAGAACCCCCAGGAGTACGTGATACTTGCCGTTAAATGCGCCGGTGCGTTCAATCGCGAGCACGTCCAGCGGTTCTTCCACCACGCACAATGTGCTTTCGTCGCGGCTGTCAGAAGCGCAAATCTCGCATTGTTCCTGCCCGGCCGCGGTGACGTTAAAACATATGCCGCAGTGCTGCGTCTGAGACTTCAGCTGTTCCAGGGCTTCAGCCAGCTGCAGCGAGCTTTCATCCGGCGCCTTAAGCAGATAAAACGCCAGCCGCGAGGCCGTCTTCGGGCCTATCCCGGGCAGCCTGGCAAACGCGTCAATCAGATTCTGAACCGGGTCTGGTAATGCGCGCATACAGGCTCAGCGTCCCATGCCCATGCCGCCCAGCAGATTGGCAAAGGGCGCCATTTTTTCTTCAGAAAGCGCGCGGGTGCTGTCCAGGGCTTTGTTGATGGCGGTCAGGAGCAGGTCTTGCAGCATTTCAGCGTCCGCGTCTTTCAAGACATCTTCCTGGATGCTGACAGCCGTGCATTTCTGATCGCCCGTCATGGTCACCGCCACCGCGCCGCCGCCAGCGGTCTCGGTAATCTGTGCTTCGGCAATCTCTGCCTGCGCGGCAGCCATTTGTTCCTGCAATTTGGCGATTTGCGCCATCATATTCCCACCCGGGCGGGCGGATGGACCTGCGTTATATCCTTTTGCCATTTCAATCCTTCTTTTCTTTCTTAATCACATCTTTTTTCCGGACTTTACCGCCCAATTCGCGCAGGGTCAAATCCACCATGCCGTTGGGAACAACATCCGGGTGTTCTTCATCCTCAGCCTGCGTGCCAACCGTGCACGCGATCAAGACGTCTTTACCATAGAACCGCGCCAGCACGCCGCGCGCCGCCCGAAGCGGCTTTTCTTCGGTCATTTTATCCCGCAGAAGTTCACTTTTAAAGCCCAGCGTGATGGTGTTATTTTCAACGCGAATGATGCGCGAGGAATTAAGCAGCGCGCTGGCAACTTGATCCACGACGCGCACTTCCCTTTTGATTTTATCCCAGTCCAAAAGCAGGCTTTCCAGGCTCAGCTCTCCGTTGGTTCTGGGTGCCGCCACCTCGGCTGTGTTTATGACGGGTTTCGGGTCTGCCGCTTTTTCCTCTGGGTCGCGTCCTTTCCGCGATTCCTGCGCGGGTTTGCCCGCCTCAGTCGGTTTCGGCGCTTCTTTGACCTCTTTCGTCACTGTCGGCGTATACGCGGCCGGGGGAGCTTCCGCCTGAGAAACAGCCTTGGCAAAAGCCAGTTCCAACCCAAGCCCGGGGTGCCAATTCGCTTTTAATTCCGAAGCGGCTTTGCTAAATTCATTGATGCCCGCAATCAGCTCCGCGGCATTGAAAGCTGCCGCTTGTTTATTCACCGCGCTGCGTACTTCGGGCAGCAATTCCAGGTCTTTTCCACCGTTCAGCTTAACTACCAGCAGCGAACGCAGGTAGTCCACAACCTGCCGGGCAAACTGGCGCGGGTCTGCCCCACCGTCCAGGGCGCTGTGAATTTGGTTCAGACCGCCCGCGCTGTCCTTCGCTTGCACCGCTTGCACCAGGTCAATGACCGCCTGGCTGGTCGCGGTCCCCAGGATGTCTTGCGCTTCCGCCAGCGTCACGCGCCCCTCCAACGAAGCAAGCTGATCCACCAGGGAGATCGCGTCGCGCATGCTGCCAGTGGATTGGCGCGCGATCAGGCTCAAGGCGTCCTCATCAATCTGGATTTTTTCCTGTTCGCAAATTATGCGCAGTTTTTCAACAATCTGATTCAAAGGGATGCGCCGGAATTCGTGCCGCTGGCAGCGGGAGAGCACCGTGGCGGGGATTTTATGAATTTCGGTTGTTGCCAGTATAAAAATCACATGGCTGGGCGGTTCTTCCAGCGTTTTCAGCAGCGCGTTAAACGCGGAGGTGGACAGCATGTGCACTTCGTCGATGATGTAAACCTTGAATTTCCCCTGGCTGGGCGCGAAATTAATCGTGTCGCGCAATTCGCGCACGTCATCCACGCTGGTGTTGGAAGCCGCGTCAATTTCAATCAAGTCCAGGAAGCGCCCCTGATTGACAGCCGCGCAGTTCCCGCATAGGTTGCAGGGTCTCTCCGCTGGGTTTTCTGCCAGGCAGTTAACGGCCTTTGCCAGCAGCCGGGCGGTTGTGGTCTTGCCGGTTCCGCGCGGCCCGGCAAATAGGTAAGCCTGACTGACCCGCCCGGATACGACGGCGTTGCGTAAGGTCTGAATGATGTGTTCCTGCCCGGATACTTCCTCCCAGGAAGCCGGGCGCCAGGTGCGGTAAAGAGCTTGAGACATAACTTTCTCCCCTATGGTATCAGATAGGTGGAATGCGCGCTGCCGTCGGGTTTGAATAAAACAACTTCATCACCAGACTTCCACAGCGCGCCGGGCGCGTTCCAAAACAGTTCAATCACCGAATCCGTTCCAGAGCGGGTATACAAGCGCACAGCGCCGTTCTTGTTCAGCTTCAGGGCCGGGAAGGTGTAGCGTTTGCCGCCGGCGCCGGAAATCTGCCAGTCCTTCAATTCCACCGCCGTGTCGCTTTGATTGCGAATCAGAATGTATTCCAGGTCCCACTTGCCCACACCCACCACTGCTTCAATACTCAGCTCCGCGTTTTTTGGCACGGAGGGCGTCTCTGCCGGGGGCTGGCTTTGCTGAGCGGCCTGAGCGGGCTGCCTGGTCCGGTTCAGTCCACTAAAAACGGGCAGGCTGCCCCCAAAAACTTTCTGCCATAAAAAAAGCACCAATACAACCGTACCGGCGGAGACCAGAATATTCAAGAGCAGATAAGGCAAAATCGGGGCGCGTTTTTTCATATTCGTGTAGCTAATGATAGCATAAACCAGCCGCTTTCTGCGCTTCTGTCCGGGTCTTTGGGGTTCTGGAGGGGTTCCGTGCTGCTCATATCGGTTCCGCTGCGCGGCCGCCAATCTGAATTAACCTCTCAAAGTGATTTATTAACAAAGCAATAACATAGGTTTTATTCTAATTTAATTGACGCGTGTTAACATATAAAAGATTTGAGCATCTATTGTTTCTCTCCTTTCAAATTTGCTCAAATCAGGATCATGAAGTGACTAAACACTATGTTGATCGAAAGTGAGCCAGGCGCAGGTGAGGCGCCTGGTTTGCTTTTAATCATCTGCCGCGCAAGCCAAAGACTTGATTTCGTCAATCCGGACGCGCTGCTGCCAGAGCAGCCTTCGCACCAGTTTGCGGCCTGTCCACAATTCCCCGTTTTGTTCCACGGCAACCCGGCTGCCTTCCAACCCGGGCAAGAGTTTTTCCACCTGCTGCCGGCATAATTGGAGCGCGTTCAACGGCGGCGTTCCATCCGCAATATCCGGCACTGGCAAATCCAAATTTTTCAGATACAGACATTCCGTGCGGGCAATTTGCTCGACCACGTCCATGATTTTCCAACCCTGTCCGGGTATCGTTTGCTCAAACAGCCGCGCGGGCAGGAACTCAAGCCCAGCCAGCAGTTCCTCCCGCTGCCAGCGGAAGACCTGCAGCGCGTTTGTAATTTCCTCCCGCTCCAGAGGGCGCAGGTCGTCTTCAAAAGCGGCCCGGCTTTCTTCGTCTTCCCCACCAGCTGAGTTTTGTTTGTTGTGATATGCCTCGACAATCCGAAAGTCGGGGTTGAGCAGCTGGAACCAGGGTTCGTCCGTATGCAAGCGCACCCATTCCTCAAACGTCAGCAGCGCTTTAGCGAAGCGCAGCATGAGCTCCGCGTCCTCCTCTCCGAAGGCAAAACAGCCCGGAAAGTCCAGGCCCCAGGCAAGGGTGCGCCCCCCGATACCATATTCCAAACCGACCCGGATAAGCATAAGGTTTTTCCCGGTGCCTTTGCGCGTCAGTCAAAAAACACGGGCAGATGCCCAAGCGAAATAATCTGCATCCATTCCGCCCGGTCGCCTTCCGTGAGGATGGATGCCTCGCCAGCCACCCGCGCGCCGGCTTTCTCCGCAATCAGGCGCATACCTTGCAGCGTGGAGCCGGTGCTGATGACATCGTCCAGGATGAGCACATTCTTGCCGTGCATCAACTCATGGTCTTTTTCATCCAGGAACAGGATTTGCGGCTTTCCGGTCGTGATTGAGAGCGTTTCGGCTTTTATCGCCTCTCCCATATAGGGTTTGTATTCTTTACGTAAAACGATGTAAGGCTTCCCGAGCACCGAGGAAAGCGCGTGCGCGATTGGGATGCTTTTTGATTCCGCGGTTACGATGACGTCAATAGGAAGCCCCTCCAGTTTTTCAGCCAGAGCCTTCGCGCAGGCATCCACCAGTTCCACATCTCCGAGGATATTCAAAATGGCAATCCGCAGCCCCGGTTTAATCTCAAATAACGGGAGTTCGCGATGTACTCCCGCGATATCAATCGGATAAGTGTCGCGGTGTTTTTCCATAATGCCTCCTGGGCAGGATAAGATACCTGGATTTTATACCAAAATTCCTGACAGAGCGCGCGAATTTCCAGATTACACAGGAAATCCTCCGTAGAATCAGCTAGTGCCAGGGACGCCGACCCCGGCACTAGGATTAAGGAGGAGAAGAAGAAGAGAAGTCGCCCTTTCAATCAATATCATATACAATATATGCCTGTGCTGCTTGACGCTTAACCTACGTTTGCCCTACGATTTTGAGGATGGTATGTTTGCTGTTGAAACCGAAGCCTTAAGCCGGATTTATAAAGTGAAGAAAACCCGCAAGGAGGCGGCGCATACTCTCGTCGCGCTTGACAATGTTAACCTGACCGTAAACCACGGCGAGCTTTTTGGTCTGCTTGGACCAAACGGCGCGGGCAAGACCACCCTGATTAAGGTGCTCACCACCCTGCTGGCTCCCACCAGCGGCCTGGCGCGCGTGAACGGGTTGGACGTCGCCCGCCAACCGGAAGAAATCCGCCGGCAAATCAACATGGTTTCCGGGGGTGAGACTTCCGGTTACGGCTTGTTGACCGTGCGCGAAAACCTGTGGATGTTTACCCAGTTCTACGGCATTCCTTCCAAACAAGCCAACGCGCGCATCATGGAACTGCTCAAAATCGTCGGTCTGGAAGACCGCGCCAACACAAAGAGCAGCAACCTGAGCACCGGCCTGCGCCAGAAAATGAACATCGTGCGCGGCTTTATGACCGATCCGACCGTGCTTTTCCTGGATGAACCCACACTCGGCCTGGACGTCTCGGCGGCGCGCGATGTGCGCCGTTTCGTGCGCCAGTGGGTGGACAACGACCCGACCCGCACGCTTTTGCTGACCACGCATTACATGGTGGAAGCCGAAGAAATGTGCGACCGGGTCGCGATTATCAACCAGGGAAAAATCCTGGCTTGCGATACCCCCCAAAACCTTAAGCAAAGCCTGAGCAGCGAGGGCGTTTACTCTTTGCAGGTGAGCGCGCTGGACGAGAAGGATTTTACGGAATTAAAAGGGATTTCAGGCTTCCGGCAGGGCACGCTCAGGCAAACTGAAACCGGCGCGGAACTGGAGCTGGTCCTCTCCGACGACAGCGTGCTCGCCAGCCTTTTGGGCGCGCTGACCGCTAAGGGCAGCCGCATAACCGCGCTGCACAAGCGCGAAGCCAGCCTGGAAGACGTTTTCGTCAGCCTGGTCGGCAAATCCATGAAGGATGTTGAAAATGGCGCTGCAGACTAAAGTCACCCGCAACAGCGGCGCGCGCCTTTTTTTGCAAAGCGTGGTTGGCAGAGCCTACCCGCGTCTTGTTGGAACCCAGCGGGACCTGAGCTGGTTGTTTTTCGATATTGTCCTGCCCTTTTTGAGCATGGTGGGTTATGTCTACATCTACCGCGCCCTCAAAGCGCCCGAGGAATATATCGGCTTCGTGGTGCTCGGCAGCGCGATGACCGCTTATTGGATTAACATCCTTTGGTCCATGTCCAGCCAGCTTTACTGGGAGAAGGAGAACGGCAACCTGGCGCTGTACGTCATTTCACCCGCCTCCCTGATGGCCATTCTATTCGGCATGGCCAGCGGCGGTTTGTTTTCGACCACTATCCGCGCGCTGGTGATTCTGGTGATCGGCAATCTGCTCTTTCATGTGAGCTATACCATCACCAGTTTTTGGGCGCTGTTTCTGGTTTTCGTGCTCACGATGGTCGCCCTGTATGGGATGGGCATGATGCTTTCATCCCTGTTCCTGCTGTTTAACCGCGAAGCCTGGCACAGCGCGAACCTTTTACAAGCGCCGGTAATGCTCTTTTCCGGCTTCTACTTCCCGGTCAGCGCGTTTAATTTTTGGATAGCGGCAGCCGCGTCCATCATCCCGCTCACGCTGGGTATGGACGCCATCCGCCAGCTGGTTTTCCCTTCTGCCGCACGGCTTGGCTTCCTTTCGGTTGCGGTGGAGTTGACCGCTCTGGGCACTCTATCGATTTTCTTTTTAGCCGCGGCCTTCTTATCACTGCGCCGGATGGAAAGACTGGCCATCAAATACGGCAGAATCACGGACAGACTGGATTAATCGCCATGCATACCGCTGAAACCTCCCGGGATACCGAAGCTAAACCCACCCATTTGCGCACCTTCCGCACCAGCGCCTGGTTGGGCTGGATGATTGAGTCCAACTGGACCGACCCTTTCGTTTTCGCGATTTATTCCATCATCCGCCCGATTTCCACCGCCGCGATTCTGATTGTGATGTACCTGGTCATTCGCGGTGGAGATTTCAGCAGCCCGGATTTTGTTAACCTGTATATCGGCAATGCCTTCTTTATCCTGGTCGGCGCGGCCATTCAAGGCGTATCATTCGGCATTTTGGATGACCGCGAGCATTACCGGACCCTCAAATACATCTATATTGCCCCGCTGAGGGTGCCCGTCTATTTAATCGGGCGCAGCGTTGCCAGCATCCTGGTGGCTTGTTTCTCGGTCCTGATTACCCTTGGCTTTGGGGTAATCTTCCTGAAGATGCCCATTGCATTGACTGAAGTCAAGTGGGGCCTCTTCGCGGGATCCTTTCTACTTGGTCTGATTGTGATGGGCTTTATGGGTCTCATGCTCGGCAGTTGGACGCTGATTATCAAGAACAATGCCTGGTCGCTTGGAGAGAGCCTGGGCGCGGGGCTGCTTATCTTTTCCGGCGCGGTCTTTCCGCTCAGCGTGCTGCCGGCGCCGCTGCGGTGGGTTGGCAATGCCCTGCCAATCAGCTACTGGTTGACGCTAATCCGCCGGTCTCTGACCCCGGATATTGGGCGGGTCTATCCAATGTACACAAATCTATCCGACCTTCAGCTTATCCTTATCCTGGCGGGGTTCACCCTCATTTATGGCGCCCTGGCCGCGCTGATTTACAAACGTTTCGATTTCATCGCGCGCGAACGCGGTAACATAGATATGGTATCCAACTACTGATGAACCACGCTGCCAACTTTCCTGCGATTAATGTGCTGACCCCCGTCGGGAACCTCTACCTGGAATCCAGCCCATCCGGCTTGCGCCGCTGCGCTTTTGTGAGCAGTTCCAGCGCTTTGGCCCCTGCCGACCTGTTCTCCGCACAGCCGGATAATCCACTCCTCAATGACGCGCTGATCCAACTGCGCGAGTATTTCCAGGGCGCGCTCCGGTCATTTTCGCTGCCCCTGAACCTGAGCGGGTTACCCCCATTCCAGACCCGGGTTCTGCTGGCCTGCGCCGCCATCCCCTGGGGTCAGGTGTCCACCTACGCGCAGCTCGCGGCCGCCGTCGGCTCCCCGGGCGCCAGTCGGGCAGTCGGATCAAGCCTGGCGCGCAACCCGCTGCCGCTTTTCATCCCATGCCACCGCGTTATTGGATCGGACGGAGCCCTGCACGGATTCGCCGCGCCGGACGGCATCCGCACCAAAGCCTGGCTGCTGCGGCACGAAGGCTTGCGCCTTGAAAACGGAAAATTAAAACCCAAAACAGGAGGAAATTCATGAGCGAACCCACCCCCGGGTACAAATCCGGTTTTGTGTCAATTATTGGCAAACCCAATGCCGGCAAAAGCACCCTCGCGAACCGTCTGCTTGGTCAGCCGATCGCCGGGGTTTCCATCAAACCACAGACGACGCGTAAGCGCCAACTGGCAATCCTGACCACGGACGAAGCCCAGATAATCTTTGTGGACACCCCGGGCTTGCACGAATCCAAAGACAAACTCAGTCAGTTCATCAACGCTGAAGCGCAATTCGCACTGCGCGACGCGGATTTAATCCTCTTCCTGGCAGACGCCTCCCAACAACCGGATAAACTGGACGAGAAGTTGGCCGGGTTGGCTCTGGAAGCCCGGCAGGATATTCCCGTTCTGCTGGTGTTGAACAAAAATGACCTGGCGGACAACAAAACACTCGCTGCCAATAAGGCGCTCTTCGAGAGCCTGCTGCCCGGCTCGCAAACAGTTTCCATTTCCGCGCAGACCGGCAACGGCATCGAAAACTTGCTGCGCGTTGTGCGTGGTTTCCTGCCGGAAGGACCGCAGTACTACCCGCCCGACCAGATTACCGAGACTTTTGAACGCGACATCGCGGCAGAAATGGTGCGGGCTGCCTGTCTGAGCCTGCTGGAAGCCGAAGTCCCCTACAGCATCGCCGTGCGTACGGACGAGTATTCCGAGCGCGAAAACGGTGTGTTGTACGTGAAAGCGACCATCTTTGTTGAGCGGGAAGCGCAGAAAGCGATTGTCATCGGCAAAAATGGCGAAATGATCAAGCGCATTGGTTCCGCCGCGCGCGTGGATATTGAAGCGGTCAGCGGGCAAAAAGTGTTCCTGGACCTGACCGTGAAGCTGCGCAAAGATTGGAAAAACGACCAGGCTTTTCTGAAGGAGCTGGGGCTTTCCCAGAGATCCTGAGATGCCCTGGAGCGCGTATTTACTCATTGCCGGGCTTTCGCTTAGCGCCGGGTTAAATTGGTACGGCGCCTGGGCGCAGAAACTTCGCCTGTACTATGCCACCAAACCGATCGTATTGCTGCTGCTGATTGCCCTTTTTATCCTTTGGGGCGGCACTTTGCCGTCCGCGCTGCCCTTTCTGCTGGGGCTGGGCTTTTCTTTGCTGGGGGATATCTGCTTGATTCCCCGCTCCCAGACTTGGTTCCTGGCTGGTTTGATCGCTTTTTTTGCAGCGCACCTTTTTTATATCTACGCTTTCAATGTCATCCCGGCGCCGCCGCTGCCCACCGCGCTGGTTGGCGCGGCTGCCGGCTTGCTGCTGCTCGCGTTGAGCGTGTATATCCTCCTAAAAACCGCCAAAAAACCAGAGCTCAAACCTATGCGCAGAGTTTTTTTGCCCTACGCCGCGGCGCTGGTGCTGATGGCGGCTTCGGGAGTCTTGTGCGTGTTCCGCCCTGGTTGGCCGCTGCCCGCGGCAGGCATGTGCGCGTTTGGCGGGCTGCTCTTCCTGATTTCGGATACCATGCACGCCGCAGACCGCATGGGCAAACACATTCCGCGGGTCAAATTCTGGATCATCGTGACCTATCACGTTGCGCAGTTCCTGATCGCGCTTAGCGCCGCACGCTGGGCAAGGCTCAATCCGGGCCTGTGAACTTTATGCGGTTGCCGGCGTTGGTTCCAAAAGCCCGTGTTTGAGATTGAAACCGGACCGAAAACAATCTGAACAGGCCGCCTCAGGAAACCGGGAGGCTGCTCGTGAGAGCAAAGCGGCGGCGCCTGGCCTCAGCTGAACTCCGACGCTCAGGTTAACCGCCGCGCTGTCTGGCCAAGTGCCGCTTTCTGAAAACCATCGGGGGCGTCAGAAAATTCCATCCTGTTGGACGGGAGGCGAAGCAGACCTCCGGCAGCAGGTCATCCAAGCCTTTCGGGAAGAAACGCAACGCAAAGTAACACCCTCAAGGTAAAAAACAACATCCGGGCAGCTTGCTTTTTTTAACCATATCAATTTATACCTGCGTGCTTTTCAAACGCAAGCATCCCTCCTCACCAAAAATTGGAGCCGGCCCGCGTGATATAATAAGAGCTGTTTTCCAGAAAACCAACATTGGAGACCCAAGGTATGAGCGAAGAACAACACCCCGACACTGAAATCACCCAGGATGACCGCCTTTGGGCGACGATATCTTACATCTTCACGCCGATTGTGCCCATCATCCTGTTATTCATCAATGCCAAACGAACCCGCCCATTTATCAAAGCGCATCTGGCACAAGGGCTGATCTTTGGAACCGTCGCCTGGCTGTTGATCGCGATTTTGCCGCGGGGATTAATCGAACGGATTGTCGGGCTGATTTGCTTCTCGCTTGCCATCATCTGGGGGATGGCAGCCAGCCGCGGAGAACGGGTCAACATCCCGGTGATTACTGATTTTCTCCGGAAAATGAATTGGGCGTAAGTCCGCACAAGGCGCATAAACCCAAGATTTTCTAAGGTTCAGGCTCCCGGGTTTATGTACACTGGTCTAAATATCATTCTATAGAAAGCAGGACAACTATGTCAGACGAATCACAATCTACCAACCCACAGGAACCACTCATCGCCGAACCTGTTGAGGCGCCAGACCCCGCGGAAGCGATCAGCTCGGAGGAGCGCACCATGGCGCTCCTGGCGCACCTTTCGATATTCCTGAATTTAATCACCGGCTTCCTGGGCGCTGGCGCGGCGCTGCTTATCTATCTCCTGTACAAGGATAAATCCCGCTATGTGGCTTATCAGAGCTTGCAAGCGCTCTTCTTCCAACTGATCTTCTTCTTTGGCGGCTCATTGTTAGTCGGGTTCTTCTGGCTGGTGACCGGCCTGCTCTCGCTCGTTCTGGTCGGCCTGGTCCTGATTCCCTTCGCCTTAATTCTGAGCCTGCTGCCGATTGGCTGCCTGGTTTATGGGATATACGCCGCGGTCGAGGCCTATCACGGCAAAGATTTCAAATACTGGCTGGTCGGTGATTGGACGCGTTCCACGCTTACCAATTGACCATTTTTCAGCAGAATCAGGCAGCCCTTTTTGAAGGGCTGCCTGCTGTTTATTATAGGTGATTAACGTGAATAGCGAAGACCAAATTCGAATGTATGGAGTGACCTGGTGTGGAGACTGCAAACGCTCCAAGCGGGTTTTCAGCGATATGCAGGTGCCTTACATCTGGTATGACCTGGACAAAGATCCGCGCGCGGCGGAATTCGTGAAAAGCGTAAACCAGGGTATGCGCCGCGTGCCTACCATCGTGTTTCCGGACGGCTCAATGTTAATGGAACCGCCGGATGATATATTAAGGGTAAAGCTTCAGGAATATCAGCGCTAAGCGCCCGCGCGTTTTTGCTTTTGGCAGCCGCCGGCTGCCGCGTAAACAATCTCAGCGATAATCACCACAACCAGTGCCGCGGATAACCAGCCAACGCTGATAGCGCCGGCCGCTCTGCGTCTGGAGAAGATTTTTGAGCGAGTCAGGCGGGCTTTTAACGCTTCCCGAAAGTAGTAATTCGGGCGCACAGGGCCCAGCCGCGCCGCCAATTGGCTGGCGAACGCGTTCAGGCTGCTGTCTTCTTCGACCGTGATCTTATCAGCGTTTTCCATCGTCTTCATTCTCACCGAAATCTCGTTATTCCATGCGCCCATACATATCCCGCATCTCCAGCAGGGTGCGGTGATACAAACTTTTTATCGCGCTTTCACTTTTGTTTAACACCGCAGCAATCTCTGAGTTGGTTAATTTTTCCACGAATTTCAGCAAAACCAGTTCCCGTTTTTGCGGGGAGAGCGCGTTTATCATTTTCCACAGTGCTTCCAGCTCCTCCGCCTCGCTGACAGCGGCATCCATTGAAGGCAAACGGGATGAGAAATTCACATTTGCCATGTCCTCAATCGGGATTTCGCGCTGACGAGACCGGTCGCGATGAAAATTAGCCACCAGGTTGTGGGCAATGCGATAGAGCCAGGCGGAAAACGGAAGCCCCATAAAACGGTAACGACTCAAGTTGCTCAGGGCTTTCAGGAAAACCCGGGCGGTGAGGTCTTCCGCATCATGGACGCTTCCGACGCGAAAATAAATATATTTGTATATACGTTCAACATACCTCTCGTAGAGTTCTCCAAACGCCTCCGGGTCGGTTTTGGCTCTTTCCGCCAGTTCAGCTTCTTCGCGCAGTGTATCCACAAATCCTCTTTCGGGGGATTATAGCATCGCAGAAACTCGAAGCAGCTGTCTGTCGAGCCTGGTTGGGTTTGAGATATTCCGCAGGCCAAACATAGGGTATACTTATCTTAATGGAACACTTGGGATGGATTGTCAAAACGCAGTTCTGGCCAGCCGTAAATACGTGTATTTCCTCCGCTTTGCTGCTGCCAAACAGCGCCATTCCCATCCAGAGCAGAATAATACAAACGCCCGGTTAAGGGCGTATTTTATACCAAGGACCATACCCCATGACTGACTTCCTATTCATCAAACACCTGTCTGAACTTGACCCTGACCTGAATAAACTGACCATCCTGGAAGGTGAGCGTCAGGGGCGCCGTCTGAACATGATTCCCAGCGAAAGCAGCGCTCCTTTCGCCGTGCGGGAACTGCTGGCTTCTCCCTTCAATAACATCTACGCCGAAGGTTACCCGCTGCCAGAAACGCGCACGCAAAGCCAGGCAGAAATCCTGGATTACGCCAGCCAACTCAGCGCTTACCGGCGCGATAGCGACTTGCGTTATTACAAGGGCGTCGAATATGTGGACATCGTCGAGGCGCTCGCCCGCCGCCGCGCGGCTGAGCTTTTTGCCGCCAATTTGCTCATTCCGGACGACTTGTGGGTGAATGTTCAACCGCTTTCCGGTGCGCCGGCCAACAACGCCGTGTACACTTCGCTGATTAAACCAGGCGATACGATTCTGGGCATGGACCTTCTGCACGGCGGTCATCTGACGCATGGCTCCCCTGTCAACCGCTCCGGCATGTTCAACAAAGCGGCACATTACACGGTCAACCCTCAGACGGAATGCCTGGATTACGACCAGATTGCCGACATTGCCCGCGAAGTTAAGCCAAAAATTATCATCGCGGGCTATTCTTCCTTCCCCTGGGTGCCAGATTGGGAAAAATTTAAAGAAATCGCCGACAGCGTCGGCGCCTATCTTTTGGCGGATGTGTCGCATATCGCCGGATTAATTGCCGCAAAGGTTTGCCCCTCCCCAATCGGCTTTGCCGACGTGGTCACCTTCACCACCCATAAAACGCTGTGCGGTCCGCGCGGCGCGGCGATTATCACCCACAATCGGGACCTGGCAGAGAAAATTGATAAAGGCGTGTTCCCGGGAGAACAGGGCGGACCCCATATCAACGCGATTGCCGCTATGGCGCTCACCTTTGAGCTGGCAAAAAGCGAAGAATTTCATCAGCTTCAGGCCCAAACCCTCAGGAATGCTTCCGCCTTGGCAGCCGCTTTCCAAAAGAAGGGCGTGCGCGTTCCATACAACGGTACCAACACCCACATGACCCTGATTGACACCAAGTCCTTCCGCAGTCCGGACGGCGTGGCCCTGAACGGCGACCTTGTCGCGCGAATTCTCGACCTGGTTGGCATCGTGGTTAACCGCAACACAATTCCGGGCGACCGGTCCGCTTTTTCTGCCAGTGGGATTCGCTTTGGCGCCACCTGGCTGACCCAACGCGGCTTTGTCGAAAGCGACTTTGAGGAAATCGCCGACCAGATTACCACCCTCCTGCATGCCACCACGCCTTACCTGTTATGCGCGCAAACCGGCAAAAAGGTCAACGCGAAAGTGGATTTTGAGACCATGATGAAAGTGAATATGCGGGTTCGCGACCTCACCGATTCCAAGTACTGCATGGAGTGCGTCCCAAAACCCGAACGCCTGCCCCATTACGCTTATCTGGACGACGAGTATCCGGGCACGCACGCCGCTTTCAAAGTTTATGGCGAAAAAGTACGCCCGTATCTGAACAACGTGCTCACCAGCGATATTGAAGCCTTGGATCCCGGCCAGTCGCAGCGCACCCTGCTGCGAACTGCTCTCGGAGAGGTCGCGGGCGTTTTAACTTGCGAAGACCCCGACAGCTTCGTTCTCACCGTGCCAGCCGAAAAAGGCGGGCTGACGTCCACCTGGCTGGCAGCAATGTCCACCGCGTTTGTGCGCTATGACGACGACCTTTGTCACCGCGTCCCCGGTCCAGTCGCCCTGGTGCATGCCGAACCAGTGGAAGCCGCCCCCACGAACGACCCGGTCTGCATCGACAAGCCCTACTTTGTGGGCATGCCCCTGGAAGCAACAAAGCCAGCCCTGCCCGGCTTCGTCTGGCAGGAACCGGAGAACCCTCCGCTTAAGCGCACCGTGCTGTACGAAACGCATCAGGCGCTTGGCGGTCGGATTGTGCCTTTTGCCGGTTGGGAAATGCCGGTTTGGTATTCCTCCATCAGCGAAGAGCACAACGCGGTGCGCACCGCCGCGGGTATTTTTGACGTCACCCACATGGGCGTGTTCCAGGCCGAAGGGCCAGACGCGGCTCTCTTCCTGGACTCGGTCTGCGGGAATGATATTCTTGCGCTGGGGGTTGGCGAATCGCTTTACACGCATTTCCTCGACCCATACGCGAACGTGATTGATGACCTGCTGGTGTATCGGCGCGCGTCCGAAAAATATTTGGTGGTGGTAAACGCCGCCAATGAAGACAAGGATTGGGCCTGGCTTACCGCTGTGCGCGATGGAAAGGTTCTGGTGGATACCGAACGCCCCTGGACACGCAGCCCCGGTCGGCGCGTCATCCTGCGCAACCTGAAGAACCCGGCGGAAGGCGCGGATATGCTGGTGGATATCGCCCTGCAAGGCCCACTCAGCCGCGATATTCTGCTGGCGCTGGCCGAGCCTGACGAAGCTCAAAAGATTACGCGCCTGAACCGCACCCAGTTGTGCGAAGCGGTGGTGGACGGCATGCCCATGGTTGTCTCCCGCACCGGCTATACCGGCGAAAGGATGGCATTCGAGCTCTTTGTGCATCCGGATAACGCCGTCCGCCTGTGGGACGCGCTCATGCGCGTGGGCGCTCCGCTCGGACTGAAGCCCTGCGGGTTAGGCGCGCGCGACTCGCTGCGCACCGAAGCCGGACTGCCGCTTTATGGGCACGAAATGGGCGGCGACTTCAACCTTGGCGTCAGCGAAGCAGGTTTCCTGCCTTACGTCAAAGTGAACACCACCTGGTTCATCGGGCGGGCGGCATTCCGCGAACGCGAACGCTCGCGCGGCGGCGTGGTTGTGCGCTTCCGCTTCAATGAAAAAGGTGTGCGTCTGGCTCACCACGGCGATCCGGTTGTTGATGAGAAAGGTAAGGTTATCGGCAAGGTGACCAGCTGCGCGTTGGACCAACAGGGTTACTTCACCGGGCAGGCATATGTTGAACTGAAGGCCGCCCAGGAGGGTAATCCCATTTTGATTTACCAAAGCGCCCCGGCAAAAGCACAAAAGGTTCCCGCCGAACTCACCATCGGCGATAAAGTCGTGCTTCCGAGCGCTGCCACGATTGTCAGCAGATTCATGAAAGCTTGAGTTATCACAAAAAAGGAGAGTGAAACAATATGCATACATCATGGGACCATCGATATGCTCACCGCACCGCGGGGATGACCAGCTCGTTTATCCGTGAGTTGTTGAAGGTCACCGCCCAGCCGGATATTATTTCCTTTGGGGGCGGTTTCCCGGCTGCCGAGCTTTTTCCCCTGGACAGGGTCAAAGAAGCCTGCGACAAAGTCCTCACCGAAAATGGCGCCAAAGCGCTGCAATACAGCCAAACCGAAGGTTACGCCCCTCTCCGCGGCCTGATTGCCGCAAACGTCTCCCGCTATGGAATTAATGTCAGCGCGGATAACGTCCTGATTACCACTGGCTCCCAGCAGGCGCTTGATATCATCGGGCGCATCTTCATCAACCGCGGCGACCGCGTTTTAACCGAATCCCCGACCTATCTGGGCGCGCTGCAAGCCTGGAACGCGTACGGCGCGGCTTATGAGACGGTAATATCGGATAACGACGGGCTGTCTACCGATGACCTCGCAAAAGTCATCGGCAGCCATATCAAATTCATGTACGTCCTGCCAAACTTTCAGAACCCCGCTGGCGTAACGCTTACGCTGGAACGGCGTCAGAAACTGGTCGAACTCGCGGACCGTTTCTGCGTCCCGATTGTTGAAGATGACCCATACGGTCAGCTGCGCTTCGAAGGAGAGCACCTCCCGCCGGTGGTCGTGCTGGACGACGCGCTGCGCGATAACGGCATACTAAGCTACCGCGGTAACGTCATCTATACCAGTACAGTTTCGAAGATTTTGGCGCCCGGGCTGCGCATCGGTTGGGTCATCGCCCCGACCGAGGTTATCAAGAAAATGGTACAGGCCAAGCAAGGCGCCGACCTGCAGTGCTCCACCTTCGACCAGTACGTGGCTTATGAACTGCTGCAGGGAGATTGGATGAAAGACCACATCCAGACCCTACGCAAGGTGTACAAGGAACGGCGCGACGCGATGCTGCAGGCTTTCGAAGACTTTATGCCCGAAGGCACCACCTGGACCCGTCCGCAAGGCGGCTTGTTCCTGTGGCTGCGGCTGCCCGAAGGTTGCAATGCCACCGAGCTTTTCCCCATCGCGGTGGAGGAGAAAGTGGCGTATGTACCCGGAGAGCCGTTCTATCCCAACGGCGGGCCGCTGAACACGATGCGCCTGAACTTTTCGGCTTGCAACCCGGAAACCATCCGGGTCGGCGTTGAGAGGTTGGCGCGCATGGTGCGGCGCTGCATCTGAGCGGACTTTAACAACCCAACGCCCCGGTTATCAGGATCGGGGCGTTTTTTTGTCCAGGTTCGCAGCGTCGGCGTCGGGAAGACCAATCGCCCGCCTATTTATTCCACAGCGAAAACTCGGTCAGAATCGACCCGCCGATAAACTCCCGCAGGATGGAGTTGCCCGGGACGTATTCCGTGCCGGTCGGGAGGAACCATTCCAGGAATTTGAGCAGGCGTTTGGCTTCAATATGCTCCGGCGTACCAAAAGGCACCTGACGCAGCAGCGGCTCCGCCAGCGGCTTGAGCGTGGTCAGTTCGTAAGCCAGCGCGGAGTTGAATATCGCGTCGGCGTGTTCCTGATAGGGGAAGATATGGGTCTTCTCTCCCTGCCGCACGGATTCCCAGCGCCGGATGGTATCCAGTGCTGAGTAGCCGCGGTCGCGGGCGTCGCGCACGATGCGCCGCAGCATGCGCGTATCGGTGGTGGAAATGCGGTTATGGCGGTCCAGGTTCAGCTGGGTCAGGCAAGACACATAGATGCGGAAGGTGTTTTCGCGCTGAAGATGCGGCATTAAATCCGGATTTAACCCGTGGATGCCTTCCAAAATGATGATATCGCCTTTGTTAAGTTTAGCGTGTTCGCCTTCCAGGCTCAGCCCGGTCTTGAAGTCGAAACGCGGCAGCTGCACTTCTTTGCCAGCCATCAGGTCGCGCACATCCGAGTACAGGCGGTCCAGATTAAGCGCGCGTAAAGATTCGAAATCGGGTTTACCGTCTTCTCCCAGGGGGGTCTTCTCGCGGTCCACAAAGAAATTATCCATTTCCATCGCGAAAGGCGTAATGCCGCGCGCCAGCAGTTGGATGCTCAGGCGTTTGGAGAAGGTGGTCTTCCCCGAGGAAGACGGGCCGGCAATCAGGATGACGCCGACGCTTTCTTTGCGCTTATCAATCGCTTCGGCAATTTCAGAGATTTGCATCTCGTGCAGAGCTTCCGAAACCAGAATGACCTCATCAATATGTCCGGCTTCGATGGCGTCATTCAGCGCGCCGACGGAAGGGATGCCCAGCTTTTTGAGGAGTTCGCCGTATTCGCGGAAAGTCTTCAGCAGGGTCGGGTAGCTGGTCATCGGCAGCAATTCGGAGGGGGCTTGCCGGCGGGGGAAGCGCAGAATAAAGGCGGCGTTCAGCATTTCCAGCCCAAACCATTTGAGGTAACCGCAGGAAGGCAGCATATAACCGTGGTGATAATCGCGCGTCTCCCCCACGCGATAGAGCACCAGGTCGTTGCGTTTGCGATATTTGAGCAGGCGCACCTTGTCATCTTCGCCCGCGCTGATAAAATAATCAATCGCTTCCTGCAGCGGAACAGTCGCGCGCACAAAAGGCGCGTCCTGCCGCACCAGCTCACGCATGGCGGCTTCCAGGATATTCAGGTCCGCTTTTGAAAAGTTCGGCACGCCCTCCACCTGGCAGTAATAGCCGCCGGAAGAAACAGAATGGTCAATCGTCAGTACGCCGCCCGGAAAGCACTGTTTGAAGGCAACTTCCATCAGGAAGGTAAGCGACCTTCGGTAAATGCGCGCCCCGTCGGCATCTTCCATGGTAAGGGGCGTGACCACCGCGTCCCGCGCAATCGGGAAGGTCAACTCGCGCAGGTTGCCGTCCACAATCGCGCCGACGATCATCGCGTCTTGCGAATCCTGCAGAACCTGCATGAATTCCATCAGCGCGGCGCCGCGCCTGCCGGTGATAAACCTGCCGTCCGGGAGGCTGACTTCAACCGTCTCCCGCGCTTTATCCGATAAGAAAAACTCATTCTGTTTCATAGCGTACTCCATAAAGACCCGGGCTTTCTCCTGCCGCCCAATCCCTCTATCCTAACCCATTCAGGGTTTTTGTGTTACCCCCTTTGCAGGCGCGATGACGCGCGAAAGGGGTGATTTTCCGGATGTGCCCGCGTTTTATCAGTATCTGCGGGGCGCGGGGTTATCCGTGTGCTTTTGATAGAAAAAACCCGCCGCTCCAGCCTTTCCCGGCAAAGGGTTTCGTCAAGGTTGGCTCAAACGCACAATCAGGGTCTGACCGCCGCTTAACACCGGAGCAACAAGGAAATCCTTCAGGGATCCATCCGGTCCAAAGCTGATTTTGTCAAAGAGCGGCTCTCCCCACAGGGTCTCCACCTGGTAGCTGCCCGAGAGCGGGCTGCTTTCCAACGCAATGGTGCAATTTTCCGAGCTGGGGATGCCCGTGCTGGCGAGCGTCAGCAAGATATCGTCGTCCTTCTGGCGCAGCACGGCGTAGACGCGCTTGCAGCTGGAAGTCAGCGGCAGGTAAACGCCGCCGCGCAAAGCCGGGTGCGCGCTGCGCAGCTGAATTAACCCTTTATACCAGTTCAGCAAAGAGTCCGGGTTTTCCGCTTCTGCCTGCGCGTTGGTTTCTTCCCAGCCCTGATTTACGGCCTCCCAGGGGGTCCCGTTGGTGAAGCCGGCATTGGGCGCCGTGCTCCACTGCATCGGTGTGCGCAGGTTTTCATCTGGTTTGCTGCCGGTCATCCCGATTTCCTCACCGTAATAAACAAACGGCGTGCCGGGCCCGGTCAGATAAATAAACGCCGCCACGCGGGCTTTGCTTTCTTTGCCGCCAAAGTACGACATGACCCGCTGTTGATCGTGGTTGGAGAGGAAGGTGCTGAATTGCCCGTCCGGAAAGTAGCCTAATACATCCAGGTAAGATTTGAGCGCCAAAGAGGCATCGCCGGAATAAGCCGCGCCCTTGATGTCCTCCGCCAGGTCAAACATAAACAGGCTGTCCAGGCCCTTGGGGTAGGCGTACTTGGCGGTTATCTGCAGGTCCGTCCAAACCTCCCCCACGGTATACGCCTGGGGGTTCAGAGGTTTATAAAACGCGCGCCAGTCCTGGAACCACTGGATGGTTCCCTTCGTGTCTTGCAGTGCCGCGCCTTCCTCATAGAGGTAACGCGCCGCGTCCACCCTGAAGCCGTCCACGCCAAGCCCGAGCCAAAAAGCGCTGGCATCCTGAATTTCCGCGGTTACGTCCGGGTTGTGGTAATTCAAATCCGGCATCTGATCCCAGAAGACCGCGTAATAAAACTTACCGTTTGCCGCGCGGTACCAGGGGCGCTGACCCCACGGACCCAGCGAGCCGGGGTCTTTATCAGACCAGACGTAATAGTCTTTGTATTTGGCATCTCCGGCAGCTGCCGCTTTGAACCAGGGGTGCTGCGTGGACGTATGGTTCATCACGAAGTCGATAATCACCCGGATTCCGCGCGCGTGGCAGGCTTCCAACAGCTGCTTGAAATCGTCCAACGTGCCGTAGTTGGGGTTGACGGCTTTATAATCTGTCACGTCATAGCCGTGGTAGGAGGGCGAGGGGTTGATTGGCATCAGCCACAGCGCGCCAATACCCAGGTCGGTTTTCGTTTCGGGGTCGCCGTCGTTCAGATAGTCCAGCTGTTGGATGATGCCCTGAAAATCCCCGATGCCGTCGCCATCGCTGTCTTTGAAAGAGCGCACGAAGATTTCGTAGAAGACCACATCGTTCCACCAACCAGAAACGTCTTCCGCCTGGGCGGATTGCGCCGTCGGGGATGGGGCGGACTC
>JAKQFH010000074.1 GCA_029556265.1 Chloroflexota bacterium
AGTGGGGGTGGGCGTTTCGAGGGCGGGGGCTGGCAGGCATGCGCTCAGCAGCACCGCAGCCGCGATGGAAACAGCCAGATATTTTGCGAGGTTGGATTTCATCTTCTTAATTGTACCCAATCCTGCCGCCCGCGCATGATCAACAGAGCGGGTTGAACGCCGCGGCAGAATTGCGGCGCCTTATTTACGGCCATTTTTGAAATTCCGGGATGGGTAACAGAAAAATTTATGCCGCCCGGTTGGTTTTTCCGGGCTGGATATCTGAGTATAATGGTAGTACTGAATAAGAGGTGAAAATGAAAAGCTCTAAAACATTCCTCCTTCCGCTTAGTGTTATCATCCTCGCGCTTGTCTCCGGAGTCTTGCTCTGGAGCGCGTCCGGATTCCTTTCTGCCAGCGCCCAAGCCGTTTATCAGACACCCACGCCTGATGCCGAAGGGCGCATTTACTATACCGTGGAAGCAGGCGATACCTGCACGCGCATATTCCTGCTGACCAATGTTTCCATTGACGATATCATCCGCCTGAACGGTCTGACCGAAAGCTGCAACCTGATTATTGGCACCAAGATTCTGCTTGGGACCGTGGCGGCTCCGGAATTGACCCAAACCGCGATGCCAACCGCCACAATCGCTCCGGAAAAAATCACCCCCACGCCCACCCCGGAACCTGGTTTTGCCAAGGTTTGCGTGGCACTGTTTAACGACCTGGACGGCACCGGCATGCGCACGCAAGGCGAAACTTATCTTTACGGCGGCGTGGTCAGCATCAATGATCGGCTTGGTAAGGTTTCGCTGACCGGGACAACGGTGGCTGGCAACCCGGATGAGGTGGACCCGCTGTGCTTCGACAACATACCCGAAGGCAGCTACAACATCACCGTGGCAATTCCGGACGGATTCAACCCCACCACCATTACCAATTATCCGCTGGAAGTTAAAGCTGGCGAACAAGCCACGATAGATTTTGGCGCGCAGGTTTCCACTGCCGCGCCTGGCGAGCACAACCCGGCTGCGGCTGGCAGGTCGCCAATCCTTGGGATAATCGGGGTTGTGATTCTGTTGGCTGGGCTGGGGCTGGGTTTTGTGATGTGGCGCCAACGCAAGGTGTAAATGCCAGACATTGTAAAAGAGACCGGTTGTGTATACAGCCGGTCTCTTTTTGATTCTGAAGGAGCGCGGTGGGATGCATGAAGGTTGCCCGGGATTCGCGCTCTTTGGTGGATAACGGCAGAGGCGAAACATCCCGGTCACGGCGCAAATCAAGTATCAGCGCATTCATTATGGGTGCTTCGCCCTGTGAACATAATTACGGCAGGATACCCGGCCGCGGGCGATGTTGTTAATCCAAACTCAGACGACGATATTCACCAGCCGGTCGGGCACAATAATCACCTTGCGCGCTGGCTTACCATCCAGCGCGGCTTGCCGTTCACCTGCACCACCAGCCCGCCAAGAGGATAAAGTTGGGCTTGGCTCTGATCAATGCCCCAGCGCCCTTGAGAGCGCGGATGAGCAGATTTGAGGGAGTAATCCTAGCTCAGGATCTCAAGGGCGCACCGCATTTTCGTGATCGCTGGAAAGTTGGATGAATCAATGCGCTGCAGGAAGAGCCTAACCCATGTTCTGCTGATTACTACGGAAATGCGTAAATTTGCAAGGTGGGTCCAGTGAGATACACATCCTTGTCATCTCTCACTAGACGCCTGAAATATTCAAAAATGACCTTAAGCTGCCCTGCTACCGAGGTGGGCTCTGCGTCCGGCTGAAATTCTTTGATTAATTTCAAGTGGTTTCTGACATCCGAATAAAACGCATTTTGAGTTATATATCGGTCTGGTTCGGCGGCATATCTGTCAAACATCATGGAAGATAGAATGATGTACTCTTTTTCTCCTGGTTCAAAGATGTCAAATTTGAGGAAATCACTGTTCTTGTTACCCGGGTTAAACGGTGTGTATCCGTCGGAGATTGTGTTATCGGTCGTGATCTTGTTTTCTTCCAGGAAGTGCAAGGCGTCGTTCCGTGTATCCTGCCAGGTGAGCATGATTGAGGTCACCATTCCTTTGAGGGCGAATGGTACAACACCTGCCATCAGAATTACGCTCAACGCGATTCTTGCAGGCTTCCTGCCCACGGTTTTTTGCCAGAGAAATGACGCTCCAACGGCCGCAAGAAATAAGGGGGTTGTCACCATTGGAAGAGACCAGCGGATATGGTGAAGGTGCAATTTGCTCAGAGCGATCCAATATCCACAGCCAAAGAATAAAAGCAAATAAGTGGGATCTTTCATCAGGACAACTGTTAGTAGTCCAATTATCGACAAACCGCTGATAATCACACCGGCATTGGAATAGAAGTTCCTGAGATAGAAGAACATATTTCCACCCCAGCTGAGCCCATCTGCTCCCAGATGAGTGGGCCGGGCTTCTCTGACCAGATTATTGATGGTAGTGCTGATATGGATAAAAAGTTGAGGCGCGATCAGAATGAAAGCTAAAACGGTCACCCCCAAACTCCAGGCCATAGTCTTGAAAAAAAAGCTCCATCCTGGAAGAACACCCTGCTCATCCCTGCTAAAAGCTCGGATCGCAATCGATGTCCACACGATTCCTACGGACAAAATCCCCGGATATTTTTCCAAGCCAGAGATTGCTACCATCACGGTTGCCAGGATCAGCCAGTAATTGCGTTTGCTTGACAGATAATTCAGGCAGCAAAGAAGGACAAGCATGACAAAAAGTGTCAATGGAATATCAACGCTTACGTAATGAGAATGCAGAACAAAGACTGGGTAAAAAGTGAAAAAAGCTGCAGCCATCCATGAAATACTGACTTGTTTGTATTTTCGCCCGATAAACCAGGCAAGTACCGGAAGCAAGGCTCCTTGTACAGCAGTCATCAATCGCGATACTGTAAAGAATAAATGGGGATCCTGCCAATAACCATACCCATAATTCACGCCAAACTTCAACTTACTCAAAGCGTTAAGTACGATGAATTTGGAATAATAGGAGGGAAAGGCAGGGTATGGATAAGATCCGGGGTCCAGTGAGAACTTGATACTCATGTCGCGTAATCGGTGCATGATAATTCCCTCGTCCGGATGGGTGAACAGAGGGAACGCAAACTTTACACCAACACAGCGGACGGCGAGGGCAGTTAAAAAAACTAACATCGCAATAGCAAAGATTTTCCAATACGCGAGCTTATTTTTCGGATCAATCACATTTTCAGTATCGTAATTCACGACCCAACCCCCACGCTCTAAATAAAAAAGAGGTGCCTGATGATTGGTATTATATCCTTTCCGGGTTATTTGGCAGATGGTTCTTTAAAAATTTTGAAGCTATGATCTCGTCTCATGATGAGGTGACAAAAATGCCGCGCTGGAATGCCCAGCGCGGCTTCAAATTATGCATCCCGTACCACGTTCACCAGCCGGCCGGGCACAATAATCACCTTGCGCACCGGCTTACCATCCAGCGCGGCTTGCACAGCTTCACTTGCCAGGGCTTTTTCCTGCGCTTCGGCATCGCTGATGCCCGGGGCAACCAGGATGCGGTCGCGCAGCTTGCCGTTCACCTGCACCACAAGCGTAATCTCTTCGTCGCGCGCGGCTTCTTCATCCACCGCCGGCCAGGTTTGGGTGTGGATGGAATAGGGCTTGCCCAGCCGCTCCCAGAGCTCCTCGGCGATGTGCGGGCAAAGCGGCGCCAGCATACGCAGGTAGATATCCGCGCATTCGTTCCATTCCGGGCTGCCCCAGGCGCCGGCATTCTTGGCGCGTCCCATCTCATTCAACAGCTCCATCAGGCTGGAAACAATAGTGTTGAACTCAAAGTTCTCGTAATCGTAGGTGATAGCGCGCAGAATCTGGTGTGTCTTACGCCTCAGCGCGCGCAGGGTTTCGGGGCTGGCATTCGTCTGTGCGGGCTCCAACAACATCGCCCACACACGGCGCAGCCAGCGCGAGTTGCCTTCGATGCCGCTGCTGTTCCATGGTCCGCCCACCTCCCACCGCGAGAAAAAAGTCAGGTACGAACGGACAGTATCCGCGCCGTAGCGGGCGACCAGGTCGTCCGGAGCGATGACATTGCCGCGCGATTTGGACATTTTTTCGCCGTCTTCGCCCAACACCATGCCTTGGTTGCGCAGCTGCAGCATCGGTTCGCGCCCGCTGGTGATGCCGCAGTCGCGGCAGGCTTTGTGGAAGAAGCGCACATACATCAGGTGCATGGTGGCGTGTTCGCTGCCGCCAGTGTAGGTATCCACCGGCATCCATTTTTGGTAGCGCGTGGGGTCAAAGGGATAGGTGTTGTAGTCCGGGCTGAGGTAGCGCATGAAGTACCAGCTGGAGCACATGAAGGTATCCATCGTGTCTGTTTCGCGCTCAGCTTCGCCGCCGCAGACCGGGCAGGTGGTAAAGCGCCAGGTGGGGTGCAGTTTGAGCGGGCTCTCCCCGGTGGGCAGCCATTCCACGTCATCCGGCAGGATGACGGGCAGCTGATCTTCCGGAACGGGCACGACGCCGCAGCGCGGGCAGTAAATAATCGGAATGGGCGCGCCCCAATAGCGCTGGCGCGAAATCAGCCAATCGTGTAGCCGGTAGGTAACGGCGCTCTTGCCGACGCCCAGTTTTTCAATGTACGCGATTGCCGCACCCATACTGTCTTCTTCCGGGGTGCCGCTGAGGGGGCCGGAATTGACCATGTCGCCGTGCGCTTCTGCCGCGACAGTCATCTGGGCGGGGTCGGGTTCGGGGCTGCCTTCGGGTTGAATAACCACGCGGATGGGCAGTCCATATTGCCGGGCGAAATCAAAGTCGCGTTGGTCGTGAGCGGGCACCGCCATAATGGCGCCGCTGCCGTAGCCCATCAGGACGTAATCAGCGGTCCAGACCGGCACACGTTCGCCGTTGACCGGGTTGATGGCATACGCGCCGGTGAACACGCCGGTTTTTGCGCGGTCGGCTGCTTCGCGCTGCATGTCGGATTGATGTTTGGCTTGCTCCTGGTAGGCGCGCACCAGGTCAGCTTGCTCGGAGGTGGTGAGTTTATCCACCAGCGGGTGTTCTGGCGCGAGTACCATAAAGGTCACCCCCCATAAAGTGTCGGGGCGGGTGGTAAAGACTTCGATCGGGTCGCCCTGTTCCGACGTGAAGGTCACAGACGCGCCGATGGACCTGCCAATCCACTTGGTTTGAAGGGTTTTAATGGTATCAGGCCAATCAATGTCGGAAAAGTCCAGCAGGTCTTCGGCGTAATTGGTGATGCGGAACAGCCATTGAGGCAAATCCTTGCGAATTACAGGCGTGCCGCAGCGTTCGCAGTGGCGGTTTTCGCCCTGAACCTGTTCGCGCGCGAGGGTTGTGTTGCAGTGCGGGCAAAAATCCACCGGCGCTTCTTTTCGGTATGCCAGATTGTTTTTATAGAATTGGAGGAAGAACCACTGCGTCCAGCGGTAGTATTTTGGGTCAGAGCTGATGATTTCGCTGTTCCAGTCAAACATATTTCCCATGGAACGCAGTTGAGTGCGCATCCGCTCAATATTCGCGTATGTCCAGATTTTTGGGTGGAGGCGGTTTCTGATGGCGGCGTTTTCGGCGGGGAGGCCGAAGGCGTCGAAACCAATGGGAAAGAACACGCTGTAGCCCTGCATGCGCTTGAAACGCGCGCGCGCGTCGGAGGGCGTCATGGCATACCAATGCCCGATGTGCAGGTCTCCGGAGGGGTAGGGAAGCATGGTCAGGGCATAGAAGTTATCCCCGTCGGTATCGAGTGGGGTTTCGTAAAGTTTGTCCGCTGCCCAGCGAGCCTGCCATTTGGGCTCAATTTCATCGGGTTTATATTGCGGTATGCTGGTTGGGTCAATCATGGTTTCGCTCCTCTTAAACAAAAAGTCCCTGCGTGCAGGGACGAAGTTACCTTCGCGGTACCACCCTGCTTCCCGGCGATTCCGGGCAGCTTGGGCTTGCGATAACGGGCAAATCCGTCAGCAGCTACTGATTTCACTGCCGCCACCCCTCTGATGAGGAAGCAGGCGAGTTTGGCCTTTGGCGCTCCGTTGGCGCGTGCCGGAATCGCAGCCTTGCTTCCGGCTCTCTGACGGACGGCTTATTACTCCTGCCGTGGTGTTTAACGATGGTATTTTATCATATTTGTTTTTTGATTGGGAAAGGGACGCGGAAGGAATGAAAGGCAATATTCTTCCCACGCTCTGCTTATTTGTTTGGTGAGAATCTGAAACACCGCAGCTGATGTCTGGGGTTGGTTCCAGCCTGGCAGGCAAGCGTATGGTTCTGGCGGGGTGTTGACACGCGGAAAAGCGGCTTATCCCTCGCCGCTAAATGTCGTAACGAATCATCTCGTCCAGCACTTTATCACGATAGACCAGGTCTGGGCGGGGGGAAAAGCCGGATTTCTCCCAAAAGGCGTTGCCCTTCTGGTTGCGCGCCATCACCACCAGCGCGGCTTTGTGGATGCCCTCCGCGCGCAATGCCTCGAGAGCGGCCTGGAGGAGCGCGCTGCCGATTCCGCGGCGCTGCCAGCTTTCGGCGACCGCCAGATGATAGATGAAAGCCCGCCGGCCGTCGTGCCCGGAGAGGATAACGCCCACCAGCTCGCCTTCCTCCTCCGCCGCGAAGCAGGTGTTTGGGTTGCGCCGCAGATAACGCGCGATACCAGCGGGGGAATCGTCCAGGTTATTCAAGCCCATCCCGGGGGTTTGCTGCCACAGTGCGTAAATCCGAGGGTAATCTAAGGGGGTAAGCGGACGGATGTTCATGGAAAGCTCCTGAGGGCTGGTTTTATGTTTGGCCGTTAATTTTTTGGGCATTAATGCGTTCACCCATTGACCCTTGCTGCAAAACTGGCTAACCACGGCCTAGACTTAAAGGAACCTTACGCTCGCCTTAGCAACGCCAGTTTACCCTGGCAAAATTGGGCTTGTCGGGTAAGGCTATCGCACGGAGGGCGACTTCCAGGTTGCAGAGCATCTTGCAGGGTTTGGGCATCGTGCCATCCTTTAGTTTGTGCAGCTGAATGCACCAGGGGCGGCACCCGACATTGAACAACCCCTGACAAGTAGATTATACTCGCGCAAACAGACCTTCCTGAAGCAGGCTTGAATAAAAAACTGGCTGCGTTTGATTGGCAGCCAGTTTGATCGTTCAGAAGTCAGTTTTAGTGGTGGTGCTCGGCTGCGTCCGCTTCAGCTTTGGTTTTGTGCACCGTTCCGTCCGGATGCTCGGCCGGGGTGTAGATGGTGTACAGTTTGAGCGCTTCTGTTGTGGAAATGTTCACGACGTTGTGTTCGGTTCCGGCCGGGATCACCACCGCAGTACCATCCGCCAATTCAATTTCCTCTCCATCGAGGATAGCCTTGCCATGACCAGCTTCAACCCGGATGAATTGGTCCACATCGTCGTGGGTTTCTGTGCCGATCTCCTCCCCGGCTTGCAGCGCCATCACAACCAGTTGGCTGAACGGGCCGGTAAAAAGGACTTCACGGAAGTAGTTGTTTTCAAGCGTTTTCTTTTCGATATCGGTAAAATAACCAGACATATTTTCCTCCTTGAATAGTGTTGTTCTAATGGCATTGTATCGGGTGAGGACGCTCGAAGCAAACGAACTGTGTAAGCTTGCCCCGCGGGGGATTGTTTGATTCCCGCCGCGAGGCCTAGCTCGAAGATCCGGGAGACTGCAGCCGCTTAGAACGGGATGACAATATTTTCAGGGTGGGCTGCTGATTTTTATACCAGTTTGCAGAGTTGTGATCCTTACTTGAAGAGGCGACAAAGACTCTTGCGCGACGAAACCGGGGCGCCGTGCGCAGCCCCCTCTTGAGGGCAAGGCCTTCTCAAGGCCACATAGGCAACAAAAAAGCACCCTCGCGGATGCTTCTTGCAGTGGACCCAGGGGGATTCGAACCGTGCGCAGCCCCCTCTTGAGGGCAAGGCCTTCTCAATGCCATATGGGCAACAAAAAAGCACCCTCGCGGATGCTTCTTGCAGTGGACCCAGGGGGATTCGAACCCCCGGCCTTCTCAATGCCATTGAGACGCGCTCCCAACTGCGCTATGGGCCCGGAATCTATCTTTACTGTTTGCCCTCAGCGCTCCCAATCCCCCGGGGAGGGGGCTGCGTGCGCTATGGGCCCGGAAATCATCTTTATTTTTTGCCCTTAGCGCTCCCAATCCCCCGGGGAGGGGACTGCGTGCGCTATGGGCCCGGAAACTATCTTTATTCTTTGCCCTCAGCGCTCCCAATCCCCCGGGGAGGGGGCTGTGTGCGCTATGGGCCCGGAAACTATCTTTATTCTTTGCCCTCAGCGCTCCCAATCCCCCGGGGAGGGGGCTGCGTGCGCTATGGGCCCGGAATTAACTTTATAAAGATCACTCGGTCGGCGCCTGCTGTCTGTCCAACAGGCGCCTCCCGGCTCTTGATGGACCTGGAGGGATTCGAACCCTCGGCCTCTTCAGTGCGATTGAAGCGCGCTCCCAACTGCGCTACAGGCCCGCTCACGAAACCAGGCACAAGTTTTCATGAAAAAACAACCCGTTTTCAGAGTTCAAAGATTCTAACTGACTCAAACAGAGATGTCAAGCTGCAGATTATATCCATCCTAGCCTGGCCAAAATAAAAAAAAACCAGGCGCCAATTGGCGCCTGGGATCTGGTTTTCTGACGTCTACGCGTTGGTCGAGATGACCGTTCCAGCCTTTTTCTTCTCGTTTTTGGCTTTACGCTTTTCCTTAATATCCATCTTAGGTTTCTTACGTTCTTCCTTACCGGCTTTATCCTTGCTTGCCATCGAATGCCTCCTTCTAAATCCTGCAATTCAAACAACGTATTGGTGCAGCGAATAGCTCTATTATAGCGCAAATTAAAAATTATCCGCCTGCTAATGGTATGATTAAGCCAATATCAGCCGTGTCGGATATTAAAAAACGGCTGACCCGGAGCAGAAATTGGAAACGCTATCCCGTCAAACCCGGACGCGCTATCTGTTAATCCTGATGATCCTGATTACCATCCCGTGTTATATCCTTGGGATTGTGCTCCTGCGCATCAACCGCGGGCCTTTCGCGCCCACCCCGACGCCGCTCTCCAGCCCGACAATCACACAAACGGCGACTATCACACTGACGCCCTACCTCACCCGCACGCCCACCATTACCCCAACCATCACGCAAACCCTTACCCCAACGCTGACGCGCACTCCCACCCAAACGCCCACGAACACGCCCGAGCAAACAGAACCGCCTGACAATACACCTACGCCTGAACCTGACGAAATACCCACCGGCTCTGAGCCGTAAAAACCAATAAGAGAGTGCTATGACCATCGACTTGCTTCCGCATCTTAAACAAATGTTGTCCGCCCCCGGTCTTTCGGGCTACGAAGACCCTGTCCGGGAAATCGTCCGGGACGCCTGGGAACTGCTCAGTGACGAAATTTCGGTCAGCCGCACGGGCAGTTTGCACGCCCTCAAACGCGGCGATGGGCCCGACCCCTGCCCGCGTGTGATGCTTTCCGCGCATATGGACGCGATCGGGCTGATGGTGACCGGCATCGCTGACGGTTTTTTGCGCTTTACCCAGATAGGGGGGATAGATCCGCGCATTTTGCCCGGACAAATGGTGACTGTGCACGGACGACGCGACCTGCCGGGGATGGTGGTGATGCCCCCCGCGCACTTGCTTCCACCCGAAGCGGGCAGCGGGGTGGCGGCGCTTCCGTACCTGCTGATTGAGACCGGACTGCGCGCGAACGAAGTGGATAAAGTGGTGCGGGTTGGCGATGTTGTTTCCTTCGCGCAGGAGCCTGTGGATTTGGCAGGCGGCGCGTTGGCCGGACACACCCTGGATAACCGTGTTTCCGTGGCGGCGGTGACGCACTGCCTGGACATACTCTCCCGCCGAAAACATGCCTGGGATGTGTGGGCAGTGGCGTCTTCGCAGGAAGAAGTTGGCCTGACTGGCGCGTTTACCTCCCCGGTGGAAATTCGGCCGGATTTCGCCATCGCGATTGACGTCACATTTGCCAGAAGCATCGGCAGCAGCGATTGGCGCAGCTTCCCGTTAGGCAGCGGCGTGACTTTGGCTTGGGGGCCCAACATTCATCCGGCGCTCTACGACGAGATTGCCGCGACAGCCAACGAACTGGATATCCCTTTCACGCGCGAGCCAGCCCCAGGCATGACCGGTACCGATGCCTACGCCATTCAGGTAGTGCAGTCTGGCATACCCTGCCTGCTGATTGGCATCCCACTGCGATATATGCACACCCCGGTGGAGACCGTCTCGCTGAAAGACGTGCGCCGAGCCGGACGATTGATGGCAGAATTTATCAGCGCGCTGCCGCTGGATTTTATGCAGACTCTGGAATGGAAGTGAATATGAGCCCGAATCAAAAGAGAACCCCAAACAGCCGTCAGCGGATTGGGAAGCGGCAAACAGACCTGCTTGCCAGTCTGTGTAACGCCCTGTCAGTCTCCGGCGACGAGCAGGAAGTGCGCGAGATTGTCTTGCGCGAGGTGAAACCGATCTGCCAGAGCGTGAAAGTGGACGCGCTGGGGAATGTTTTGGCAACGCGCATTGGCTCCGGAGCGGACAGAGTGCGGGTGATGATCGCCGCGCATATGGATGAAGTCGGCTTTATGCTCACCCAGGATGAAGGCGACGGTTTGTATGGTTTTTCCATTGTGGGCGGCATTGATGAGCGTCAATTGGTGGGCAAACCGGTTATCGTCGGACGGGAGCATATTCCCGGGGTCATTGGCGCCAAGGCTATCCACCTGACCACGCCGGACGAACGCAAGACTGCCCTCAAGGTTGAGCAGCTGCGCATAGATTTGGGGCCTGGCGGCGCCGGGTTGGCGAATGTGGG
>JAKQFH010000094.1 GCA_029556265.1 Chloroflexota bacterium
TCGAGAATGCGGTGGTCGTATGCTTTCAAACGAATTCGAATTTTTTGTTTTGCCATAATCTTCCTAATCAATTCTTAGTGTATTACTTCAATTTACAACCCGCGCCAATGCGCCTGCATCGATCTTAATGTTGGTGCTTGCGCCTGAATTTAGACCAACCCCAGGATTTTCTTGCGCGTGCTTTCAGAGACCTGGGCGTAGTGCTTGAACTCCATGGTGAAGACCCCGCGCCCTTGCGTAGCGGAGCGCAGCTCCGTGGCATACCCGAACATTTCCGAGAGCGGTATTTCCGCGTGGATCATTTGGGCGTTGCCAAACTGGGATTCCATCCCGAGCACGTTCCCAACCCGCGCGTTCACCTGACCGATAACATCGCCGGTGTACTCTTCGGGAACGGTGATTTCCACTTTCATGATGGGTTCCAGCAGCACGGGGGCCGCTTTTTCGGCGGCTTCGCGGAAGGCGAAAATGGCTGCCATACGGAAGGCCATCTCGCTTGAGTCTACCTCATGAAAAGAACCGTCCGTCAGTGACACCTTGAAATCGGTCATTGGGAAGCCTGCCAGCGGTCCGCTTTCAGCGGCTTCGTTGATACCCTTTTCAATCGCGGGGATGTATTCCTTGGGAATAGTGCCGCCGCGGATAAGGTTCTCGAAGACAACGCCACTGCCGTTTTCCAGCGGTTCCATATTGATAACCACGTGACCATACTGGCCGTGGCCGCCGGTTTGCTTGGTGTACTTGTAATTGACGTTCATCACCGGGCGGGTGATGGCTTCGCGGTATGCCACTTTAGGTTTTCCGACGTTCGCCTGCACCTTGAACTCCCGCAGCAAACGGTCCACCAAAACATCCAGGTGAAGTTCTCCCATGCCGGAGATAACGGTTTGACCGGTGTTTTCATCCTGACGAATCTTAAAAGTCGGGTCTTCTTCCGCCAGTTTCACCAGCGAATCAGACATCTTTTCCTGGTCTGCTTTGGTTTTGGGTTCAATCGCCACGGAAATTACCGGGTCAGGGAAGCTGATGCTTTCCAATACCACCGGCGCGGAGGAGTCGCTGAGCGTATCCCCGGTGAAACTGAACTTTAGGCCCAGGATAGCGCCAATGTCGCCAGCTTCCAGCTCTTCAATGTCTTCCCGGCGGTCCGCGTACATGCGCAGCAGCCGGCCAATGCGTTCTTTTTTACCTTTGGAGGAGTTGTAGACCGCCTCGCCCTGCTTAACCTTACCGGAATACACCCGGATGTACGCCAGGCGCCCCATGTATGGGTCGGTCACAATTTTAAAGACCAGCGCGGAAAGCGGTTCGCTCGGGTCCGGGTTGCGCAGTACTTCGCTGTCGTCGCGCAGGAGCGTAGCTTTTACGGGCGGCACATCCAGCGGTGAAGGCAGGTAGTCCACCACAGCATCCAACAAGGGCTGCACACCTTTGTTGCGCAGGCTTGTCCCGCAAAAAACAGGGGCCACGCGCGCGTCGAGCACACCCTTGCGCAGGGCTGCTTTTAGCTCGGCGATGCTGATAGTTTCGCCTTCCAGGAACTTCTCAATTAAAGCGTCGTCCAACTCAGCAATCTTTTCGACGAGTTGGGCGCGTTTGCGGGCAGCTTTTTCGCGGTATTCTTCCGGGATCGGCTCCACGCGCGGATCTTTTCCGCCGTCGTCGTCAAAGTAGACGGCTTCTTCTTCCAGCAGATTAATCACGCCGGAAAAAGCGGACTCCTCGCCAATCGGAATCTGCATCGCGAGCGTATTCGCGCCAAGCCGGCGCTTGATGCTATCAATGGTGCGCGAATAAGACGCGCCCATGCGGTCCATCTTGTTGGCAAAACAAATCCGGGGAACCTGGTAGCGGTCCGCCTGACGCCAGACGGTCTCGCTTTGGGGTTCCACGCCTTGCACGGCATCAAAAACAACCACGCCGCCGTCAAGGACGCGCAAAGAGCGCTGGACTTCGGCGGTGAAATCGATGTGCCCGGGGGTGTCGATCAAATTAATGCGGTGGCCCTTCCATTCCGCGGTGACCGCGGCGGACACAATCGTGATGCCGCGTTCGCGTTCCTGAGCCATCCAGTCGGTGACAGTGGTGCCGTCATCCACGTTGCCCAGGCGGTAGGTCTCGCCGGTATAGAAAAGAATCCGCTCGGTAGTCGTTGTTTTACCAGCGTCAATATGTGCAAT
>JAKQFH010000087.1 GCA_029556265.1 Chloroflexota bacterium
CTTAGCAACGGCTTACTCTGGCGGCATTTATCTTATACGCTGCTTGAAATCATTCTTGGATTAATGATTGGCAGCTCGCTCGCCGCGCTTTTGGGTTATTTCCTTTCCAAATCCCCATGGCTGGAGAATTTCGCCTCCCCATACTTGGTTGCCAGTCAGTCGGTGCCTGTGGTTGCGATTGCGCCGCTGCTCGTGATTTGGTTTGGACCGGGGATGTTTTCGAAGGTGCTGATTTGCTCGCTCACAGTTTTCTTCCCAGTGCTGATCAATACGTTGGTGGGCTTACGCGAGGTGCCGCAGGACCTGCGCGAGCTGATGCGCTCGTTGCGGGCAACGCCGGCGCAAACCTTGCGCTACCTGGAACTCCCCGCCAGCCTGCCGGTTTTCTTGGGCGGCTTGAGGGTGGGCGCTACGCTCTCGGTGATCGGCGCCATCGTCGGGGAGCTGGTTGGCTCAGACCGCGGCTTGGGATTTCTGATTAACGTCGGGCGTGGGCAGTATGACACGGCGCTGGTTTTTGTGGCTGTTATCACCCTTATGGCTTTGGCAGCGGCGCTATATGGTTTAATCTTGCTGCTTGAAAGCCGTCTGCTTTCCTGGCAGACCTGGCGCAAGACAATTTAGGAGCTTCAGAAATTATGAAAAGACCTCTTTTTCTGTTGATAATAATGACGATTTTAGCGCTCTCGGCTTGCCAGGCGGGCAGCGCCCCCACAGCCAACGCTCAACTGCGCGAGATCGCGATTAACTTGACCTACATTCCTAATGTGCAGTTTGCCCCCTTTTATGTTGCCATCGAGAAAGGCTACTTTGCTGAGGAAGGGCTGCAGGTGAAGCTCAACTATGGTAACGAAGCGGATATGATCGCGTTGGTAGGCTCCGGTAAAGAGCAGTTCATGATAGCATCAGGCGAGCAGGTGCTCATGGCGCGCGCCCAAGGGCTGCCTGTTGTCTCGGTTTACCCGTGGTATAAAAAATTCCCGGTTGGCGTGGTCTCACTCAAAGAACAAAATATCCAGACGCCCCAAGACCTCAAAGGCAAAGTGATTGGGCTGCCCGGCTTGTATGGTGCAAGC